>JAOACF010000126.1 GCA_026417995.1 Negativicutes bacterium | reverse complement strand
ATAAGCTGCATGACGAAACCCCCGGCGAGTTTTCTCGCCGGGGGTCTTTCCGCATCTTTGGCGGATATGGGAATAATAGGTGTGGAGGCATTCAAGGATTTTGCCAAATACAAGCCGAATATGAAGAACCAGAAAATTATTTTAGCGATACAAGCCGCTAACCAGAGAGGACGAAGGCTGTGCACGAGCAGGATTTACGCCCGATTGCGGAAACGGCATATTTGAACACGGAAAACACTTGGCGCTACCGGGCCATTCTGCGGTATTGCTTTATCCAGCATGAGCGCCTGCGTCACTATGTATATCCGGAAGAAATTTATCAGCATCTCAAAGAAAGCCCCTTTTTCAGTGAATACAGCGAAGAACAGCTGCAGCAGGATTTAAAGCAGTTAACGGAATGGAAAAACCTGATTCCCCGGCAGGAAACCGGGCGGGTGCATACCATTGAAGACTTTAAACGCAAAAAATTCCGCTATCAGTGTACCCCCTACACGATTGAAATTGAAAGAATGGTGGCCAAATTACAGCAGCTGGGCGACGGGTTTGGCGGCGGCTCGCTCGAGGTTACGCTGTTTGAGCGGCTGCTGGCGGCGCTTGGTGAGCTGCGGCACAAGGGTCTGACGCTGGATGCGGGAGAACTTAACCAGCTATGGGAAGACCTATATGGCTATTTTCGCTCGATGGTGCAAAACGCGTCCGATTATCTGGCGCATTTAAAAAGCGATAAAGTCGAGGAACAAATGATGACCGAGGCTTTTGTCGCTTATAAAAACGCCTTCACCCAGTATTTGCAGAACTTTATTCTGAGCATGCAGCGCACATCATATAAAATTGAGGCAATATTGCGCGAGATGCCGCCGGAATTTATAACCGGCATTGCGGAGCGGCTGGCGGATTATCAGCTAAGCATTCCGCGTCTTGACGCTGCGCCCGGACGGGAAGAATGGATTGAAAGTTATCGCGATAAATTCAGCAGCCTGGCGGATTGGTTTTTAGGGCGGGCCAATCATCCCAGCGAACTATACGCTCTGCAGAATGAAACCACTGATACCATCCGGCGGATAACCCGTTTTGCCCAGCGGCTGGGAGAACGGCATCAGGCGTTTCGCAGCCGGCGGCACGATTATCTTCACTTGGCGGGCTGGTTTGCCGGCATGAGTGGGGTGCGGGAAGCGCATAAGCTGTCGGCTATGTTATTTGGCACGCCGTCTACCCGCCATTTGTATACCGAACCGCGCCAGAGCGAGGATATGGACAGATTGGTATGGGACGAACCGCCTACGATTATCATGGTAGCGCCGCGGCTTCCCGGCTACAGGGAAAAAAGCAGGCCGGGAGCGATGCCTGACCGCTCGGATGCAAAACGGGCGGCGCTCTTGGAGTATATTGCCGGGCAGCAGCAGAACGAGGCGATGATTGAAAGACTGATTACCGACCGGCGCATTGTACTGGCTGACCTGCCGGAGATTGATCCCTACGTCCGTAAAACCTTGCTTGGCTGGATTGCGCGCTGCATACAGAGCAGGGATAGGCGCATCCAGACCGAGACAGGCCGCAAGATTCGCCTGCTGGAGGCGCAAGACGGCCAAAGGGCTTTGCTGCGGAGCGCTGATGGAGTGTTGGATATGCCTAATTTCACGTTAGAGTTTGGCGATGCCGGCTAAAAAGGAAAGGGATTAGAGCAAGCTATGGATGAAGCAAGACAAGGTTTTAAGCTGCAAGACGGCGATGAACTCCGGGAAGCGATCGCGCTGCTGCTTGATAATTATTGGGTTGTGCGGGAGGAGCAGCCTGAATGGTATAACCTGATTCGCCGCCATGAGCCGCATATCCGGCGTTATTTCTTTGAAAAATGCGGCTGGCGGCTTATTCAAACTCCCCATTTTTATAAGCTGGAAAAAATACCGGCGCAGCCGCAAAGCTGGATGGGTATTACCGAGTTTCAGCAGCCGCGTGACTACGCTTTGCTGTGCTGTCTTATGGCTTTTGCCGAAGAAAAGGGTATTGATGAGCAATTTCTGCTCAGCGATCTATGTGAGAGCCTGCTGGCTTTGTATCCGCACGAAAAAGAGATGGGCGGCAGACTCAACTGGGAGAACTATGAGCATCGCCGGTCGCTGGTGCGGGCGCTTAATTTCGCCACTGCCTCAGGAATGCTGCGGCTGGTTGACGGCGACAGTGATCAGTTTGCGGCGCTTCATACCAGCGAAGCCTTGTATGAAGTGACGCCGCTGTCACGTTATTTTTTGCGCTCCTATCCCAAAGATTTGCATCAATATGACAGTCTGCAGGCGCTGCAGGCCGCCGAGGTTTTTGACGACGAGGCAGTTACCGGCATGGGACGCCGCGCGCGGATTTATCGGCAGCTGCTGTTAACGCCCGCCTATCATGCCAGCGAGGCCCGTCCCGAAGATTTTGCCTATTTGCGCAACATGCAGCGCAGGATGAGGGAAGAACTGGAAAGCTATACTGGCCTTTACCTGGAATTGTATAAAGATTGCGCAATGCTGACCAGCCAGGAACGGACAGGCAGCTTGAGCGGCATCTTTCCGTTTCACCGCAGCGGCATGCATGCCGTGATGCTGCATTTTGCCGCGCTGTGCCGGGAACGCTGGCAGGCGGAAACCTGGAATGATCAATTAAGCGCAGTGGAGTTTGAGCGGCTGCTTGCGGAGTGCCGCGAACGGTATCAAGCGGGATGGACGAAGGAGTGCCGGGAACTGCCGCTCGGCAAGCTGGCGGCCGGCTTGCTGGAAGATTTGATTGATTGGCATCTGGCAGCCTGGGATGGGGAAACAGCATTAATTCAGTTAAAACCTGCGCTTGGCCGGCTGGCTGGACGGTATCCCGAAGATTTTGCCGCCAAGTTAAGCGGCGGAAGGGAGATGGCGCATGAATAAATGGCAAATGCACAGAGCCGGTCTCATAAACTACTGGTATTATGACGAAGAGGAGTTCTGCTTCGCCGACGGCCGGCTGCTGCTGCGCGGCAGCAACGGGTCAGGCAAATCGGTGACAATGCAAAGCCTGGTCACTGTGCTTTTAGACGGCGTAAAAACCCCGGACAGGCTGGACAGTTTCGGCTCAAGATCACGGCGCATGGAAGACTATTTGCTGGGTGAAAAAGAAATTCTCAATCATGAGGAGCGTACCGGCTATCTCTATTTGGAATATAAGCGCCGGCAAACCGAACAGTATGTTACCACCGGCATCGGGCTGAACGCCAAACGCAGCGGCGGAGTAGACTTTTGGGGCTTCGTTATTACCGACAACCGGCGGATTAAGCACGACCTTTGGCTGTATAAACGGGAAATAAGCCCGGAAGACGGCTCGCCAGTCAAGATTCCCCTAACGCGGGGTGAGCTTGAGCGGGCGATCGGATCCGGCGGGCAAGTGGTCAAATCCCAGCGGGAATACATGGAGCTGGTAAACCGCCACATATTTGGCTTTGAGAGCATCGAGCAATACCAGGAGCTGATGAAACTGTTGATTCAGCTTCGTAGTCCGAAACTGTCCCGCGATTTTAAGCCGAGCGTTATTTACGAGATTTTAAACAACTCGCTGCCTTCGCTTTCGGATGAGGAACTGCGTCCTTTGTCGGACACGATTGAGAGTATGGAGCGCTGCAAGCTGCAAATCGAGCAACTGGAGCGCGACAGTCAGGCACTGGGCAGGCTTTGCCGGCAATATGACGCCTACAATGCGTATATTTTGGCGGAAAAGGCTGATTTGGCGCAAAAGGCGGAGCGGCGGCGCGCCCGGTTGGAGCGCGAAGGTCAGGAGCAGGCGGCGCAGCTTGCCGCCGAGCAGGCGCTTCTTGCCGGGCAGCAGCAGCGCCTGGCTGAGCTTGAGCGGGAGCTTGCCGTGCTGGAAGCGGAAAAGGCCGCGTTAGAGCAGCATGACGTGTTCCAGGCTGAAAAGCAAAAGCAGGAGCAAGAGCAGCAGCTTGCATACGTGGCAGCAGAAAAACGCAGTCGGGAGGAAAAGCTGCGGGAGCGGCAAAAGCGGGAACGAGAGGAGCGCAGGCTGGCCGAGAGTTACGAAACGCAGGCGGAAAAGCGTCGGGCGGAAAGCGAAGGGCTGCTGCGCGATTTAGCCGACGCTGCTGCTGACGCTGATTTTCGGGAGCATGAACTTTTGGTTAAGGCGTCTGGTGACTTCGATCATCCGGATTTTGACGCCTGGCGGCAAAATGCCAAGCATCACGCCGCCAGACTTGATGCGGTGCGCGACATACTGCGGCGCCAGGGCGAGGCCCGCCGGCGGCGCGACCTGGTCGAACAGGAATTGGGCGAAGAACGCCGAATCTTGGATGAATACCGGTCCGAACAGCACAAGCTGGAGCAGAGACTGACTGAAGCAAGAGAGAAACTGCTGGCCGATATTTACACCTGGCGGGAGAATTACGGCAATGACCTGCCGCTGGCGAAAGAGGAAATGCGGCTAATTGCGCAAACCGTTCAAGGTTTGTATGAGGGGCGGGTATGGGACGAGGTTAAATCGCAGCTGGATAATGCGTATGGGCATCATGTCCGGGGAATTAATCAAGAAATGGGGTTAATCGGCGCCAGCATTCGCCAGCTCGAAGCTAAAGAAGAAGAACTGCGGCAGGAATTGTCGGCGTGGCGCAATCAGCGTGATCCTGAGCCGGAACGTCCGGCTGACAGCGAGGAGACCCGCAGCTTGTTGGCCGGTATGGGCATTCCCTTTGTGCCGTTTTACGCGGCAGTTGAGTTTGCGCCGCATGTGCCGCCAGAGATGCGCGAGCGCATTGAGGCGGCATTAACGGATATGGGCTTGCTCGACGCTCTGGTCGTGCCGGCCGGGAGGTTACGCGACATTCCCGCCGAAGGCGCTTATGGCGCGGTCATTTACCCCGATCCGCAGATTATGACGGTGACGCTGGCGGATTATCTTCGCCCGGCTTTGACCGATGGACAGCAGATAACCAGCGCCGACATCGATGATGTGTTGCGGACTGTTGTCGTTGAGGAAATTACGGCTTGGCCGGCAGCGGCGGCGAGACCGTCCGGCCTGCCGACGGTAGCGGTAGCAAGTGGCGCCTATCGCGCGGGCGTGCTGGCCGGCAGAGCGCCGCGCCGTCAAGCGGCAATTTATATTGGCAAACAGGCGCGGCAGGAATACCGTACGCGTCAGATTGTCCGCCTGGAAGACGAGCTTAAAACGCTGGCGCTGGCGATGGAGCGGCAGTATGAAGCGTACACAGCGCTTAGAACCCGCCAGGACAATGCTGCTAAGGCTTACGGCGCATTCCCGGGAGAACAGGATATTCGTGCGATTTATCATGAGAAAGAAGCAGTTTTGGCCGGGTTAGGCCGGCAAGAGCAGCGGGTAAAAATTATCGATGACCGCCTGAAAAAAATTGCTGGCGAGTTAAAATTGCTGCGCGATGAACTGCAGGCGTCCAGCGCCGGTTTTAAGCTGCCGCCCGACGAGGATGCTTACCGCACGGCGGTTTCGGCGATGAATGAATATCAAAACTTGCTGCACCGGTTGGAGCTTTGCCGGCAAGACCTTGCAAACTGTCGCGACAATGCCGCTCAGTGCATTCGGCGGGTAGAAGAGTTGAGCATGGAAGTTGATGCCTTAAAAGGCGAAATCTTTACATGCGAGGATCAAATCGAGCGGTTCAGACTGCAGATCGCCCAGATCGAGCTGCGCCTGAAAGAGATGGGCGCCGATGAACTCAGGGAACATGTGCGGAGGATCGCGCAGCGGCTGGGGGAATTGCCGGCGGCAGTGAAAAACTTGACAGCCGAGATTGCAAAACTGGAGATTACGATCAAGAGCCGGGAGAACCGCCAGCGTGAGTTGACATACAAGACGCAGTTGGCCGGACAGATGGTGAAGAACTGGCAGCAATTGCTGCAGCAGGAATTGCGGCTGGGACTGGTCTATCCGCCGGATGAAACGCCTGATATCAACACCATTTTGCAGGCCAAAGGCCATCTTCTCCGTCAAGAGCGCATCGATCGCACCAGCCTGACCGAGCGTCTCAGCAAAAGTTTTGCTGTGGAAAACAATGTACTAATGGAGTACCGCATGCAGTTGGAGCCGCTGGAGGCTGTATTGGCAGATACGCCGGTGCTGCCGGAAACCAGCGATGAAGATGACGGTCTGGCCGCTGACTGGGAAAGGCTGCGCGAACGCTCGCGGCGACAAGTGATTACGCTCGATTATGAAGGCAGGCGGCAAAATCCCTATCAGCTGTACGCAGCGCTGGCAAGGCGGACAGAAGAGCAAAAAAATATTTTGTCCGATAAGGATAAAGAACTTTATGAAGAAGTGATCATGAACAGTATTGGCCGGATTATCAGCCGCCGTATCCGTTCCGCCCAACAGTGGGTTGAAGAGATGAACAAGCTGATGCGGCAACGCAACACTTCCAGCGGGCTGAGGTTTAAGCTCGAATGGAAGGCTTGTACCGCTGAACAGGATGATGAACTGGATACGCAGGATTTAGTGCGGCTGCTGCATGCTGATCCGGCAGCCCTGAAAGCAAGTGATCTGGACAAAATCGCGCGTCATTTCCAAGCCCGCATCGAGCGGGCTAAACAGAACAGCGAGGCAGCCGCGGACGGCGCGGGGGCTTCCTTTCAGCAAGCGGTGCGCAGCATCCTCGATTACCGGTTGTGGTTTCAGTTCAAGCTGTACTATGAGCAGGCGGGCATAAGCTGGCGGGAACTCAGCGACAGAGTGTTTTTTAAGTTCAGCGGCGGCGAAAAGGCGATGGCTATGTATATTCCCTTGTTTTCGGCAGCGTATTCCCGTTACCAGGAGGCCAGTCCCGACGCTCCTTACATCATTACGCTGGACGAGGCTTTCGCCGGGGTTGACGAAAATAATATCCGCGACACCTTTGCGCTGGTTGAGCAGTTGAACTTTAATTACATCATGAACTCGCAGGCGCTTTGGGGCGATTATGATGTCATTCCGGCGCTGAATATTTGTGAACTGGTTCGTCCGAAAAATGCGCCTTATGTGACTGTCGTCCGTTATCATTGGAGCGGCAGCAGGCGTTCTTTACAGGTTGATGATATTTCGGCGGCGCAAACCCTAGCGGCCGCCACGAGGCAGGAAGAAGC
>JAOACF010000125.1:7024-7402 GCA_026417995.1 Negativicutes bacterium | reverse complement strand
GCATTATACCAGTCAGCTATCTGCATAGTAAAATTACGTATTTCAACGAAATCGCCATATCGAGCATTTAAGGAAGCAGCCCTAGCTTCAATCTTTGAACGCAATGGTCCCTCGCCGATAATAAACAATTTACTATTGCTCCTTTTAGGAGTCAGTATTTCCATCGCCTCAATAAGAGCGAAGGCTACGGCCCCCTTAATTCTACTTAATCTGCTTACATGGAGGATGATCTCCGTGTCTTGCGGCAATCCCAGCGATTGGCGTTTCGCTACACGGTCTTCCGCTTGAAAAGCATGAATGTCTATCCCGTTATTTATCAACTTAATCTGGGAAGGCGTAAACCCAAAGTTTTTGATCAGGTTGTCGTAAAGATGGGTG
>JAOACF010000125.1:0-7014 GCA_026417995.1 Negativicutes bacterium | reverse complement strand
ACAATAATTACGGTCGGAAATAATTTCGCATACATCCTTTTGAATAAAGCTCGATGCCAAGCGTCATGCATAGTCACAATAAATGGAGTCTCAGTAAGAAGTTTCAGTAAATATGCCCATAATCCCGAAGTCCTTTGATGTGCACTAATCACTTCAATTTCATATTCCAAGATCATTTTAGCAAGCTTTGCAATATCTGAAGCCCATCGGAAAATATTTATTCCCCGCGATTGGATTTCTATAATTTTTTCAATATTATGACATTTTTCTTGGAGTGAGCGCAGTTTGTCAAAGTCGCTTCCCCGATTTACGGCAAGCACAATTTTGTGCCCAACTAATCCTCGAATGAGGGCTTCGACATGAGTCTCAGCTCCTCCCACCCGCCAAGGCTGAGAAAATAAAATTAATACCCTCACATTTATCCCACGCTTTTATTAATCAAGTAATTTTCTATTTATCTTCAGGCAATCTCTTTATTGTGTCTTTTTAATGTTTTCTATTGCTACAAATACCGTACTAACTTCAATTTTATCTAAACAGATGTACTGGCAGTTTCTTTTCCAGCATTTTATACAAGGCCTGTCTACTTGCATAACTTTATTTTTCCCCCAATACGGCCCGTTCCGCCCCGGGTCGGTCGGCCCAAACAGTGCTACCGCCGGCGTCCCCACCGCTACTGCTAAATGCATGGTTCCCGTATCGCCGCCGACAAAAGCTTGGGCGGATTTTATGATAAATGCCAGTTCTTTCAGCGTGGTTTTGCCGACTAAATCACTTGGTTTTGTCTTGGCTGCGGAATTGATTTCTTCGGCCAAAGCCCTTTCATTCGGCCCGCCGATTATTACCGCAGCTAAACCATCGGCTTTTAATCGGTCGCTCAGCGCGGCAAAACGCCTGGCCGGCCAGCACTTAGTCTGCCAGTTCGTCCCTGGCGCTAAGACGACATAAGGCCTGCCAAAATCCAGCCCGGCCTCCTCCGCTTTCCTTTGCGCCGCGGCCGCTTCGTCAGCAGTAATATTTATAACAAACTCAGGCTGCTGAACCCTGCACCCCAGACCGCGGACAACGTCGAGGTACCGTTCCACTACATGCCCTTGGGCATGTTCGCCGCAAACCGGCCTGCTGACAAGGTAGCTGAGTTCGCGCATATTAGAGTAGCCGTAGCGGTGCCTAGCCCCGGTAGCCCACGCGATTGCCGCGCTCTTGAATAATCCCTGCAAGTCCAGCACCAGGTCAAAGTGATGCGCCCGCAGCATTTTAACAAAGTCGGGCGCATGGGCAATAGCGCTCTGCCATGATTTAAATTTAGGCTTATCAAAAAGGATAATCTCGTCAATGTCGGGGTTGTTGGTGAGCAGGTCGAAAGCCGGCTTTTCGACGATCCAGGTGATTTTTGCGTCAGGCATGCACTGTTTCAAGGCTCTTGATACCGGCAATGCATGGATCACGTCGCCAATCGCGCTCAGCTTGATAATGAGGATGTTTTTATAGTTCATGGGCTGCATCCCCATTGTCGCTGTTAATCTTCCTGATGATATTTGAGGACGATCTCCCCGGCACTTCCGGTATCAAGACCGTCCTGCCGCCGTGCCTGGCAACGATTTTCGCTTCCGGTATCGCCTCAAGCCGGTAGTCGCCGCCTTTCACGTAAATATGCGGCTGAATTATCTCCACCAAAGCTTCCGCGGTTTTTTCGGGAAAGATAATCACATAGTCCACGGCAGACAGGGCGGACAGCACTTCCGCCCTGTCCGCTTCATGATTTATCGGACGCTTAGGGCCTTTGAGCATTTTTACCGAGGCATCGCTGTTAAGGCCGACAATTAAGCAGTCGCCTAAGTTCCTGGCTGCTGCCAGATAGCGGACATGCCCGGCATGCAGGATATCAAAACAGCCATTAGTAAAGACCACCGTCTTCCCCTGCTGCTTGAGGTCAAGGGCGATGCGGCCAGCTTGCTCCCTGTCAATGATTTTCATGGTAAGCACCTATCGCTTCTTTTAGTTCTTTGCAGTTCGTGGTTGCCGTCCCTGGCTTTCTGACGACAATGCCGGCGGCGAAATTGGCCAGACGCGCGGCATCGGCATACGAGGCGCCGGCCGCTATCGCCATAATCATGGCGATGACTACGGTATCGCCCGCGCCGGTGACGTCATATACCTCGCTTTTATTCGTAACAGGTATATGGGTAGCTTGCCCGCTCTTTTCGAATAAGCTCATGCCCTCCGGGCCACGGGTAATCAGGACGGCCTCGGCTTTAAGCCGTGCAAGCAGCATTTCCCCGGCCTCGCACAGCCGGTCGTCCTCCATGTTCTCCCAGCCTAAAGCGGCGGCGGCTTCCGCTTCGTTTTGCTTGACAACGGTCACGCCCAAGTAGTCCTTGATATTGTAGCGCGAATCCACCATGCATGGTATCCCGTGCGCGCGGCAAAGGCTGATCGCTTCTTGCGCTATGGCGGCAGAAACCGTGCCGCTGCCGTAATCGCTTAAAACCACGCCGTGCATGCCTGGGATCGCCGCAGCCATATATTCCCGCATCGCCTGCTCGGTTTTCGCAGCCAAAGGCTCTTTTGCTTCTCTGTCCACGCGCACTACCTGCTGCCGGACTGTCGCCAGCCCTCCCGCCATAATCCGGGTTTTGGTAATTGTCGGACGCGACGGATCGGCAATCAGACCCGCGGTGATGACCTTCTTGTCAGCCAAAACGCGGACAAGCTGCTGACCGGCTTGGTCATCGCCGACGACGCCCACGGCGTAAATCTCGCCGTTTAGTGTCGCCCCATTGTGTACGACATTCGCCGCGCCGCCGGGCACAACCGTCTCGCCCTGATGCTCCAAGATGAGCACCGGCGCTTCCCGGGATATGCGGGATATTTTCCCTTCAAGGTACACATCGGCAACCATGTCGCCTATGACCATTATTTTACGTCGATTGAGATTGTCAATCAGCTGCAATAAATTGTTTGCCATAAACCAGGCTCCTTAGAGATCAAAACCTGCGCGTCACTTAGCGCTCTTGCAAAGGAGACCGCCGCGCTTCGCGCGCGGTGACACAACATCCGGTGATCTCACCATTAGTTTCTTAAATTACCACTTCACTGTGTGCAATTTCCAGGTGATTTCGTCTTTCTTGCCAACCTTATCGGTATGGAAAGTAACCGTCAGCTGCCAGCAGTGGAGATTGTGGTTCCAGGTATAGTATACATCCTTCACCCGGCTGTTATCGATATCGTAAACCTGCGTGTAGGATACCGCGTTCAACCGGTCAGGCGTTACGGTCAGGCCATATACCCACTGCTTGGTGTAGTCAATGCCGCCGTAGTTGAAGTAATGAGCCGTATCGGAGGCAAAATTATAGCCAAGCCAGGTGCTGACTTTGGGCGACCATTTGGTACTAATGCCGGCGTCAAACAATCTGATGGTTTTCGCCGAATCATCGGCGCTTTCGGCTACATACTGCAGGCCTGTCCCCAGATAGAGCGTGCTGGTTTTATTCAGCTTGAGGGGATCGCGGCTAAAGTACAGTTTATAATCCTGATGCCAGCTCTCTTGCACTTCGCTGCCGCGCAGGCCTGTCCACTTGCCGGCCGAGCCGCTAAATTTCACGCTGACCGGGCTGTCGCCGAGCCGCATCGCTTTCGACGCCAACGAAAAGTCCGGCGACTTCTTAATCCAGTCATCATCGGCGTCGCGGAAATGACCGGCAGTAACCGCCCAGCTAAACATTTTTTCGTCAACATCCAGGCTGAATACCGGCTTAAAGCCTGTTTTGGTATAGTACACAAGGTCGGCCGCAACGGCCGCCTTCGGAGAAAGCGGGTAGGAGAGCGACTGCTTCAGCATAAACCCGTCTTTGTCGCTGTAGCCGATCTGCGGCATCTCGCTTTGATCTTTATTTAATTTTCTTTGGTATTTTGGTACGGAATAGATTATCTTGCCTTTAAGCCACACTTTGGCATCATAGGCGATCATTTTCTCGCCGGGCCAGATCTCGACTTTCCGGGCGCTGATATGATAGTCAGGCACTTCGGCCGGACACTTTGTCATTGTGCCATTGTACAAAACCACTTTATTCTGGTTCACACTGATATTTTGCGCGCTTACCCGTTCGGAATCAACCAGCCCGCGCGCGGTTTGCATAGTCCCTGCCTGCGTCTGATAGTTATACTCGAGGCGCTCGCCGGTAATATTAACTTTTTCGCCCGGCTGCAGCAGGGTCGCTTTACCGTCAATCCATACCGTCGTTTGCTTGCTGTTGCCGCGTATCAGGTCAGCTAGGATTTGATCCTGGTTTTGCGTGATAACGACTTTGCCTTCGGCGTGCATGTCGCCGGAAAGATCGCTGAAATAAAGCCGTTCGGCTTCAATTACCAGTGGCGCCTGGACCTGTTTTTGCTCTAATTTGTCCTTTTTTACCGCTACGGCGGCATCGGCTGCTGTATACGCATTAAAGGTCATAATCGCCGCTGCCAGTCCCACGAACGCCTTTTGCGCCGTTTTTTTCCGTTTTCGCATAACTTTTCCCTATACCTTTCTTCCTGTACCCTTAGGGGTAACGCGATATCGATATAGTCTTATCCTCACGGAATATTTTTATTCCGCAACCGTTTTTATTCTCCAGGGATACGGCTTTTCCTGCGCCTTGCGAACCGGGAATATGTAGCAAAAGCCGCCCGGGCAGCGGCTTTATGGGCTATTTCAGCTTGATGCCGTGGATCTCGGCCTCTGCGCTCGTCTGAATATATAATTCCGTTCCAGCCGGAATATTGACGTCTTTGCCGTTCACAAACGCGCCGCCGACAACGCCGACCGGTCCGAGAAGAACCAAACCGGCGAAAGACGCGCCCGCCGCCTTAGCCAGCGATTTGGTTTCTTCCTTGGCTTTATCGCCCAGGAGAGTGGCAAGCATGCTGCCGTCTACCGCTTCGATTGTTTCGAAGGCTACTTCCAGCTTGGCATCGCGGCCAAAGCTTTTCCGCGGTTCCAGCTTGGTTATTTTGCCTGTGCCGCGCGCGCCTTTGGCAATTACCAGCAGGCCGTCAGCGAAAACGTCTTCGGCCGCCCGGAAAACAACGGTATCGCCCACGCGATTGGTCTTGGTGCTCAGATCGCTTACCAGTTTAATCTTCACTAATGTATCTTTGGTAACAATCGCGCCGGCTACATCCGGCCAGCCGGTGGTTAAAGAAAGCTTCAATAATTTATTCAGCCGCTCGTCAATCGCGCCGGCAGAAGAATTGCCATACATGGTGCGCTCCAATGCTTCCAGCCTGGCTTTGGCGGCATCGTTCGACACAGAGTGCGTCAGCAGCCATTCAACCGTATTGAGCTTCAACACCAGCGACGGGGCGCCGGGCTTGATTTCTTTCACAAAGGAATAGACGCGCTCCAGCTTTTGCGCGAGGTTTTCCCGGGTTTCCGCGCCAAAGATGTCTTTCTCCAGCTTATTGACCCGATCAAGCAATGCCCCGGTTTGTTCCGCGCCGTAGAGCACCTTTTCCACCGCTTCGGTTTTGGCGATAAGCGTCAAATCGCCTGATCCGGCGGCGGCTGCTGTATTGGCAAAGCTGATCAGCATAATCAAAGCAAGCGCTATTATTTTGCGATGCACGTGGTTTCCCCCTTAAGCTTATTCAGCAAAGATATTCGTGACGAAAAAGGAAAAATCCTGCCTGGATTTGGCAGGATTCGACGAATGCTTCCAATCAACGCGACTGCCGCGCTTATCTCGCAGCGACACGTTTTTGGCTTATATGCGAATGTCGATGATCGCGGAGATGCCGACGCCCTGCACCCGCGAGAAGTTTGTCGGATTTTTGCTGTCGATGGGGATCAGGCCCTTGACGCGGAACTGATTGCCGTTGAAGTTTCCTTCCAGCTGCAGCACCGCTTCGGTCTGGTCAACCAGCTCTTGTGGCCCGGTTACCTGAGCCGCGCCGATGTAAGAGCCAGAGCCGACCGTGAGAATTGGCACCACCTTTGTCGCGTAATCGGTACCGGCGCCGTGCTTGGCCATGAGGGTGTTGATAAAGTTGTTCAGGGGTTTTGAGAATTTGTCTATGAGGATGCCGACAGCCCCTACTTTTAAGATATCGCCGAAGATGGACGCCTGGGTCACGGGAACGGCGGCGAAGAAGCTCACGCAAACAAGCAGCAGTCCCGCAATAATCCGTTTTTTCATATTCCCACTCCCTTGCCTGTTTTGCTTATACCATTCGCTACAGTATATGCAAAATCCTGTGGGCAATAAGTCTCATTTTTCCAGGCGAACGGCGTGGCGGAGGTCTCGGGGCAAAAATCGCGCCAGCGCCACCGCGCCGGCAAGCGCGGCGCCGGTGATTATCAGGTCGCTGCCGCTGTAGGCGAGTATATCCGCCGCATAGCCAGGAGCGGCGACAAACGCCTTGCCGGCGATGCGGACGGCAAGCACTAGGCCGGCGTGAAAACCGATCGCGGCGTACAGGCTGCCAGTGCGCTGGCAAAGGTAGGCGAGAACCGCGCCAAGCACTGCCAAAAGGCCAAACTTATACCATAGCGCCGGCTTCAGCCACACCCCGGTGAAAAACCGGAAGTAGCCCGCGTTGCCTTCCATTGTCATCTGGGCAATTGCCTGAAAGTCAATAAAATGAACGGCGGCAAAAAGCAGGGCGGAAAGCGCTATAGCCCAGCGCGCGGTTCTTTTATCCTGGTAAAACACCTGCAGCGCGATGCCGCGGAAAAAGATTTCTTCAATAAAAGCGACAGTCACGGCGCCCAGGGCATACCATGCCAGTGTTTTGCCAAGGCCGAACCGCACGATTCTCTGCCAGTCGAACACGCCGTGGCCGGCAAGATATTTATACACAAAGAAAGCGGTCACTGCCGCAAAACCTAAAGCCAGGGAAAACAGCCCGACTTTCAGCCGGCTGCGGTTTAGCCTGCCCAGGCGGATGGTTTTGACGCCCAGCCGGGGATACACCGCCCAAACCGCTAGAAAGATACTGAGAATGACCAGACGGTTCAACACGTCACCCGGC
>JAOACF010000124.1 GCA_026417995.1 Negativicutes bacterium | reverse complement strand
CTAATAAGATTGCCGCGGAGCTTCACCGGCGAGGCACGCCTACCTATCCCGGCAAGCCCTGGGAAGCCTCCACAGTCCTCTTTATCCTTAAGAATGAGGTTTATACCGGCAGGCTGCAGTGGAAAAAGAAAGAGCAAAAGAAGTCTAAGGACCCGGATAAAAAACGTGACACCAAAACACGCCCCCGGGCAGAGTGGATTGACGTTGAAGGCAAACATGAGCCGCTTGTATCAAAAGAGGTTTTTAATAAAGCACAGGCTATCCTGAAAGGCAAATACCACGTACCTTATCAACTGATTAACGGTATCACCAATCCGCTGGCAGGATTGGTCAGGTGCGCCATGTGCGGGGGCTCCATGGTGTACCGGCCATATTCTCATCAGCAATACCCTCATATCATGTGTTATAACAGCGCATGTCCAAACAAAAGCAGCCGTTTTGAATATGTTGAAAACAAGGTAATAGCCGGGCTTGAGCAATGGCTCAACGAATACCGCGCCCAATGGGACAAAAATAAGCCTCCGGAGGGAAAAGACAATGTTGTAAGCATTAAGAAAAAGGTATTGCAGAGCCTAACTAAAGAGCTTAAAGAATTAACCAGGCAGAAAGAGCGGCTCCATGATTTTCTCGAAAGGGGCATCTATGACGAAGCTACCTATCTTGACCGGTCTCAAAAACTGTCTGAACGAATTGCTGAGACTGAAAAGGCGATAGCAGATACTGAAAGCGCCATCGAGCATGAAACAAAACGAGAAAAAGCAAGAAAGGATATTATACCTAAATTGGAAAAGGCCCTTGCCATATATAAAAAGGCAAAGAACCCTGCTATTAAAAATCAGATATTAAAATCAGTATTGGAATATGCGACCTATCGCAAAGAAAAGCACCAGCAAGGCGATGATTTTTTGCTTGAGTTACACCCGATTATCCCTAGATAATTCGCGGGCTGAAGGCCTGAAACAGATAAATAGTAAGTGTTATCTCGTTCCCCTCCTTGTCTACCCCTATCGGGTCATACAGGCTGACTTCCGAACGTGTGCGCCGAGTACTGCGAAGATGCATGAGGATTTCATTCTCAATGCAACGGGCCGCGTAGGTTGCAAGACGTATTTTTTTGCCGGGATCAAAGGTATTGATTGCTTTGATTAACCCGATTGTGCCAATCGAAATCAAATCATCGACATCTTCACCGGTATTATCGAATTTTTTTACAATGTGGGCAACCAATCTCAAATTACGCTCGATGAGAATATTTTTGGCATATTCATCACCGGCTTTCAGGCGTTCCAAGTAAACCTGTTCCTCTTTCTCGGACAGCGGTAGCGGAAATGTGTTATTCGTAATATACGCGACAAGCAGGGAGATGAATTTGAGAGCAGACGCCGCCAGTAGAGCGAAAAAAGACACCAAGCCGTTCACCCCCGTTATCTAGTCGCTTTCATTGTATGGGGGAGAGCAGGCAATTGTGTCTGTTAAAATTTACCAATAAAATCGCCGTTTGCCAACTACTGCAAATTACTATATAATCCCATCAGGAGGCTGATGTGCATGTCGCAATATATGGGCGACGCGGGTATTCTCTTTGCCGTAGCTCTTATAATCTTATACATGATGTGGGACAGGCTGTTTCGGGAGTGAACCGCTTTACAGCGCCAATCAACGCGGCACTGATAATTTTACTTAATTTCATTACGATGGAAAGCGGTGTACTCTGCAGATCCAGATATCCTACCTGTCCCCCGGCATTTACTACGCCAATGACGGAAATGTGGCCGACCGACGGCAGGCGGTTGCCGACAGCGATGCCGGCTTGCAATCCCCCTTCCCAAGCCTCGATATTGCCGATTTCGCTCTTTTTCCCCAGGCAGGCGTCAATAGCTACAATGACAGGATGATGATAGCGGTGATTAATAATATTGATGGTCTCTACCAGATTACCTGCATGCACCGGCTGATCCAGAGTGCCATACACCAGGCAGTGCTCCATTTGTTCAGAAATCATCGTCCCGATTAATGGCCCCAAAGCATCACCGGTATACCGGTCGGAGCCGATGCAGAGAAAAACAAGCGGTCTCATGGCGAGTCCTTCCTGTTTGCTGATCAGATAGTGCAAATGTTCGGAAAGTTGATCCTTTGCGTGCATTTCTTCCAAATGAACACTGATTTTATTAGCAACACTCTTCCCCATAGTTCCTCTCCTCTTCACCGGCTATACTAAAATCTATGCGGGAAGTTGCCAATAATTGCATAGAGAAAAACGGCCGCTCAAAGCCTAAATGCTTTTAAGACGGCCGCTTATTCACTGCCATGTTCAACTAACGAGCGATATCTCGCTGTATTCCGGCGCTTTAACGGCCTGAGCCAGTGCCCGGGTTATAAAGTCAATATGGTCGTTCATCTCCACTCCCATTGCCTGAGCGCTCGCTACCAGCGTCTCCCGGTTAACGGCCCGGGCAAAGGCTTTATCCTTCATCTTCTTTACCACCGACTTTACTTCCAGATTATCCAGGCTTTTATCAGGACGCACCAAAGCGCAGGCGATAATAAATCCGGTCATTTCGTCCACAGCGAGCAACGTCTTCTGCAGTAGCGTGCGTTCCTGTTCCCAGTCCCGCGCATGCGATATAACGTCTGTTACAAACTGCTGGTCGAAACCGTAGCTGCTGAGTATATCCGCGGCATGATCCGGATGCTCTTCCGGGTATTGCTCGAAGTCAATGTCATGCAACAGCCCTACTGCGCCCCAATACTCCACATCCTCGCCAAATCTCGCGGCATACGCCCGCATGGCGATTTCTACAGCAAGGCAGTGCTTTAACAGCACTTCGCCGGAAACGTTTTCTCGTAAAATCTGCCATAGCTCGCTTCTACTCTTTTTCATTCTCTGACCTCCTGGCTGCAATTGATGGATTTTAATAGTAAAATTATACCAAAATAGTGGCATGGATTCAAAAAACAAAATTACTTTTGCGCAGGCAGCACCAACTGCCTGCGTCTTGTTTTGCTTAGAAAACTTTGTACGGCTTGTCCAATAAGCATTAAGGTATACATACTGACAGATGTCATCACGATCGTCCCGCCCGGCGCTATGTCTAAATAAAACGAGAGAACTAAGCCGGAAAAAGTGGCAAAAACAGAAATTAAAACAGCCGCAATCATTGTCGCGCGAAAGCCGAGCTTCAGCACATGCGCGGCAGCAACCGGAATGATCATTGACGCACTCACAAGTAAAATTCCGATGACCGTCATCCCGGTAACGACGACCAGAGCGGTCACAATGCTAAACAGCATATTGACGGCGACGGTATTGATACCTGCCAGCAGCGCCACGTCTTCGTCAAAAGCAATAAGCATCAGTTTATCAAAAAAACAGTAAACCACCGCCAATATGACGAGGCCAGTCGCCACAATAAGCAGCAAATCGGTTTGCGAAACTGTCATAATGCTACCAAACAGAAAGCTTAACATCCCCGCCCCGGGTATGCGCACTAAAGTGCTGAAAATAATCGCTATTGCCAGACCTGCGTAAAAAACAACAGCCAACCCCATGTCCGCATATTGCGAATGCCGCCGTCTGATAATCTCGATTACAATGGCTCCTGCCACGGTAAGTCCGGCGGCAGCCACAGCGGGATACACTCCGGCCAGATATCCGCCCGTGACCCCGGCAAAGGCAATGTGCCCTAGTCCTTCGCCAATGAGCGATTGGCGGCGCACAACTACAAACATACCGATCAGCGGGCAAACAATCGCTGTAACCATACCGGCTGCGAACGCCCGTTGCATAAAATCATACTGCCAAATTTCCATAGTTGGTCACCTCACGCGCCATAATACCAAGAATGGGGGCTCTCTTTATAGTGGCTACGGAAATGCTTGCTGTCGCCGAAATAACAAAGACCGTTATTAATGCAGGCAACTTGCGAAGCATACTGCGTGGCTTTGCCAATGTCATGGGAAACCATGAGTACGGTAATTCCCAAGTTATGATTTAAGCTGGCCAAAAGTTCATATATCCTGGCGCTGGCTTCCATGTCTATACCGCTTGTCGGCTCGTCCAGCAGCAGCAGCCGGGGATTGCCTGCCAGCGCCCGGGCCACCATTACCCGCTGCTGCTGTCCGCCGCTTAGGTCGGATATACGCCTATGTCGCAATTCGGCGATGCCGACAAAGCTCAGCATGTGATCCACAATATGCCGGGCGGCAGTCCTGGATACCCGGGGTTGCTGCGCTATGACTCCGAGCCGCACCACCTCTTCCACTGTTGCCGGAAAAGCCGCGGTGTTATTGCCGTAATTTTGCGGCACATAACCCATCAGACCCTGTTTTCTGTATGTTTGAGGACTTAAACCATCTAAATGAACGGTACCTTGCTGGGGCTCCAGGAGCCCTGCGACCAGTTTGATCAGCGTACTTTTACCCGAGCCGTTGGGGCCCAGTATAACAACAAAGCTCCCCTTGTCGACTTTTAAATTAATATCAGTTAAGACCGGACGTCCCCGGTACGCAAATGAAAGCCCGGTCACATCAATGTTACACATAGCATCTGTCCTCCGGTTTGCACCTCGCGCACAAACCAAAAAGTTCTAGATTGTGCCGGAGCAATTGATAGCCTTGATTTTGCACCGTTGCTAAAAACTGCGGATTAATCGGACAAGTGTCGATACAAGCGGCCTCGCCGCATTTCAAGCATACGATATGGTGATGATGCCGGGAATGAGTTACCGGCTCATATCTTGTCCCGTCCTTGCCAGCACCGGCAATCGGAATTAAAACCCCCAATTCCGTTAAAAGGGTTAAATTCCGGTATACGGTATCCAGACTCATATCCGGATGTTTCGGGCGAAGCAGCCCCCAAATCTCCGCAGCGGTTAGCTTTGGCCCCGGATTGATTACCAAGCTGATAATTGCCTGGCGCTGCGGCGTCAGGCGGAATCCCTTTTCCTTCAGTTTTGCTTTGATTTCATCCAGCATGATTTTCCTCCGCTACTCACCAAGGGATTTTTTAAGATTGCTCAGATTAGCCCGCATTAACGTGAGATAATTTTGTCCCGCGTTCATTTCTGCTTCTGTTAATTGGTCAATTGGATGAAGCACGAGTACCCTGGCGCCGGTTTCACGTGCAATCGTCGCAGCCAGCTTCGAGCTTAGCACTGTTTCGGCAAATATATATTTCACCTGATGTTCACGGACAGCTTTGATAACTTTCGCCATCTTCTCCGGCGTGGGCTCGGCATCAGGTGACAGTCCCATAATGGCCAGTTGCTCAAGGCTATAGCGCTTAGCCAGATAACCGAATGCGGCATGATTGGTTACAATTTTCCGCTGTTTTAAACCGCTTAAATTCATCTGAAATTCTTGATGAAGTTTGTCAAGCTCAGCTATGTAGTTAGCAGCATTGGCAAAATAGTACTCCTTATTTGTGCTGTCGGCGGCAGCCAACGCAGCAGCGATGTTGCGCACTTCCTGCTGCGCCAGCAGCGGGTCGAGCCAGACATGCGGGTCTGTATCACCATGTCCAGGAGCGTGCGATGCGTGATGGTGTTCATCCATGTCCGTTTGCAGTAAATGTATTCCTTGGCTTGCTTCGATAGCCGTCGCACCGCCCATTATTTCTTTAGTCAGAAACTTCCCGATCCACTGTTCAAATCCCGAACCTTGATAAATTACCAGGTTAGCGCCTCTAAGCCTAACCAGATCTTTACTGGAAGGTTCCCATTCATGCGGTTCGGTGCCGGCAGGAACAAGCATGGCTAGCTCAATCCGGTCGCCGCCCACCTGCCTGGTAAATTCATAAACCGGATAAACCGTGGCGACAACCTTAAGTTTAGGTACGGCGACAGTCTGCCGCGGCGCTTCTTTTTTTAAACAACCGCTCATAATAGCAAGCATCAAAATTGCTAATGCAATACAAAAAAATTTACGCATTATTAAGCCCCCAAATAAGAACATTCCTATTTAAACTGTAACAATTCACTCTCAATCTGTCAACAGATAGGAACATTCCTAATACCTTAGGCTCATTTTTCCCATTATGCGGCAAATTTATGCACAAGTACGCAAAAGACCCTGCGTTCATCTCGCAGGGCCTAGTGATTTAAGTTTTATTTTGCCAACGGCTCTGTTACCCCGTCGATGCCAACAAGGCCGAGGATAGTAACAAATATCTTCTGGGGCGCCTTGTATGCGTCTTTGTTGTCATACCATTCATCCGGCGAATGGTTGTTGCCCGATTCGCCGCCAGCACCAATGGTTATTGCCGGAACGCCAATGCTTATCGGCAGGTTGGCATTGGTACTGCTGGCGGCAGTCAGAGCCGGTTCTTCGCCAATGACCTTTGTGGCCATCCATGCTGCTTGCACTACTGGAGCATCTTTCGATTGGCCGCCTGCCGGACGATCGCCAACCAGTTTAATGTCGACGGTGATCATTTTTTTCGGGTCGGTCACGCCCCAGCGGGCGTTTTCTTCGTCAGCGCCTTGCTGGAACAAGGGCAAAATTTTACTTTCCACTTTCAAAAGCTCTTCCTGGCTGTTGGAACGCATATCCAGCAGCAGCGTCGCCTTGGCGGCGATCGAGTTAACGGAGGTGCCGCCGCTGATAGTTCCTATCGTAAAGGTGGTCTTGGGAGTCTTCGGAGTTTCGACATCGCCAACTTTGGCGACCGCGCGTCCCAGGGCGTGAATGGCGCTGGGAATGCCGAATGCGCCGAAGCTGTGGCCACCAGGTCCGGTGAACGTCACTTCATAGCGGTGGCTGCCGGTAGCCTGGTAGGTAATACGGGTAACGCTAGTACCGTCAACACTGACAGATGCGGCAATGTCCTTGTTGTCACGGAAAAATGCTTTCATGCCTCGCAAATCGCCTAATCCTTCTTCACCAACCGTCCCAGCGAAAACAATATCCCCTACCGTCTTGATGCCCGTAGCATTAAAAGCCCTGATCACGGAAAGCAGGGCGGCAAGCCCGCGCGTATCATCGGCGATACCTGGGGCGTAGATTTTGCCGTCTTTTTCTATCGGTTTGGTGTTGGTGCCTTCAGGGAAAACTGTGTCAAGATGTGCTTCGACAAGTATTTTCGGACCTTTTCCCGTACCTGGACGAATGCCATAAACATTGCCTTCGCTGTCCATCTTAACGTCTTTCAGGCCAAGCGCCTGCAACCGCTTCATATAGTATTCGGCGCGCACCTTTTCTTTGAAAGGCGGCGCGGGGATGGCTACTATCGTCTTCTGATCGTTCAGCGTGTTCGCGTCATCCTTTGCAATAAAATCCAGGCCTTTTTTAACGGCAGCCAAACTCGCAATTTTACTGTAGGCAGCCTCAGTCTCAGGCGATATCACCGGAGCAGGGGAGGCAAAAGCGATACTAGCACACAGCAGCATCGCCAGCACTAAAGAAAGCTGCAGCAGATATCGGAAATTTCTCATAGACACCCTCCTAGTATTTAAAGTACGCTCTCGGAAACCCGAGAGACTTTATTGTTCAAGGCTTTTAGCCTTGGACTTTTTTGTTTTTCCTCCAAG
>JAOACF010000123.1 GCA_026417995.1 Negativicutes bacterium | reverse complement strand
GTGCTGAGCAAGGAACGTTCCCGGTAAAGAAACAGCTTATCCATGCTAGCTACCACACCGCAGCAACACTACCGTAATATTGTCTAGGCCGCCCGCCGCATTAGCTCTTTCCACCAGCTTGTCGACAGTTAGGGCAATATCCATATTGGCCAGCAGAATGTCTCTGATTTCCAAATCCGTCAGCATGCTGGTCAAACCATCGGTAGCAAGCAGCAATTGATCGCCTGCGCGGCACTTCACGCAGCCGCAGTCAATTTGCAACATATCAGCCGTTCCCACTGCACGGGTTAAGATATTGCGATGGGGATGCGTGTGCGCTTCATCCGGCGTAATACTGCCGTGCTGCATAAGTTCCCACACCAGTGAATGATCCTGGGTCAACTGCTGCAGGCTGCCCTCCCGTAAAAGGTACAATCTGCTGTCGCCGACATGTCCCCAAAATACGGTATTGTCCTCAATCAAAACTGCCGTAATCGTTGTGCCCATGCCGGAACACTCCGGTCTTTGCTGCGACATCTCAAAAATAATCCGATTGGCCTGATAAATTGCATCACGCAGCATTTTCTGCGGCTCGGCTACTCCGGAATTTTTGCCTATGTATTCATGTAAGGTGCTGACTGCCAGACTGCTGGCAATCTCTCCGGCTTCGTGGCCGCCCATGCCGTCGGCCACAGCGTATAGACAGGGAGGCGCGAATATATAGCTGTCTTCATTTGTTTTGCGGACAAGCCCGATATCTGATTTCGCATAAGCCAGCAATCCCATCACCTCTCAAACCTAAATGCTACAGTACCAACTCTGATTATATCGCCGCTTTTGAGCATCTCCTCTTTGACCAGACGCTGGCCGTTGAGAAATGTTCCGTTGGTGCTGTTGAGATCATACAGCCAAAAGTTTTTCTTGATCTTGGTAATGCAAGCATGTTCATGCGATGTATAACCATCGTTAATTTTTATGTCGTTATGCTCACTGCGTCCCATGGTCAGCGTGTCTGTTAACCGGAAAACATTTCCAGTTAAGCCTGTTTCAGCGCCCTCAAGCACAACTAACCGGGCCTGCTCCGGTTTATATTCGCTGAACGGCTGCTGTTCGGCATTTTGCCCGGCACCGGGCGCCAATAAGTCCAGATAAATCATGCGAACTACTTTATACAGAAAATAATACAGCAGTATAACCAAAGTATACTGCAGAAATATGCCCACCATGCTGAAAATCTTGCCAGGCAATCTACTTCACCTCGTATAGAATTGTAGTATTACCCAGCTTAATTCGATCACCATCCGCCAGACGCTTGCGCGTAACGCGATGGCCGTTTACATACGTCCCATTGAGACTTTTGGCGTCATAGATAACATGACTGCCTTCTTCAAAGACGATATAGGCATGCAGGCGGGAAGTATTCATATCTGTCAACGGCAATTCATTTCCCTCCCGGCGGCCAATATTAGTGCGGTTTACGCCAATATCCGCCACTGCCCCGGCGTCGATGCCCTCAATGACTGTCAGGATGCCCGCAATGTGAAATTTATTGACTGGCGGGCTGCTAACTTTGTTAAAAACGCGCGTGTCGGATAACTCATCCTGAGCAGCGACATCTTTCGCTTTTTCTTCTTCAGCTTGTATCGGCTCAGAAAACTTGCTTTCAATGCGAAACTTTCCCGGTTTCAGCGCCTGATCCAAAAACAGGTCGATGATTGGCTTGCCGACAATTGTGTAGCCCCGCTGATTTGCGTGCTGCGCGGCATGGCCTGCTAACTCTTCGGCAATAGCCGGCCAGTAAGGCTGCAGACGCTCATGATCATCTTGGCCAAGATAAACCGAATAGTGGTTAGGAACATAGATATGCCGGACACCGACAGAGCGCCCATCCTCCATTCGGCGGGCAATTTGTTTGGCAATCTCCACCGGCTGGAGTCCGCTGGAAAACTTTTTGTCAAAAAAACCTTCTATATAGTTTTGAAAAAAGTTCTCTAAATTATGGAAAAACCTCACAAAATTACACTCCGTAGCTAAGTTATGGATAAATATATTATACGTCATCTTGACCCTGTAGTCAAAATTAACCAATTAAGGATATTATTGAGCATTTTTCCTGGTTTCAATAACTTTGCGCCGCAACTGGCCGCAGGCCGCCTGTATGTCAGCTCCCATCTCGCGCCTGACAGTGACATTAACTTTAAATCGCCGCAGCTGCTCGGCAAAACGGATTATTTCGACCGTGTCCGGCCGCTCAAACCCCTTCTCGGCAACCGGGTTGACCGGAATTAAGTTTACATTTGCCAATTGTCCCTTAAGTTTTCCGGCCAACTCGCGCGCATGCTGCGGACGGTCATTAATGCCCTTAATCAAAGTGTATTCATAAGTAACGCGGCGGCCTGTTGCTTTTGCATAGCGCCCGGCGGCAGCCAGGACTTCCTCAATTGGAAAGATATCATTAAGGGGCATAAGTTGGCTACGTACTTCATTGTTTGAGGCATGGAGGGATATCGATAGATTAATGGGTATGACCTCTGCCGCCAGCCGGTCAATGCCTGGGACAACGCCCGCGGTCGACAACGTAATACTACGATAGCTTAAGTTCAGGCAATAACCTTCATGGCACAAACGAATGAAACGCAGTACTTGCTCATAATTGGCCAGCGGTTCCCCCGACCCCATGATTACAATGGTACTTACGCCTTCCGACGGTTTTAGCAAACGGTCTATATACAGCACCTGCCCTAAGATTTCGCCGGCGGAAAGGTTGCGGATTACGCCATGCAAGGTAGAAGCGCAAAAGCGGCAGCCCATTGCGCATCCCACCTGTGTCGAAACGCATACACTGTTGCCATATGGCTGACGCATCAATACCGTCTCGATGGCATTACCGTCAGCAAGCCGCAGCAAAAACTTGCTGGTTTTTTTATCAGCAGAATGTTGTTCGGTCTCTGCCTTGAGCGTTCCAATGCGGAAGTGTGACGCCAATATTTCGCGCTGCCCTTTGGACAGGCTGGTCATAGCGGCAAAATCCCGGACTCCTCGGCGGTACATCCATTCCGCAATTTGTTTCCCCCGGTAGCTTTCCAGTCCAAATGGACGGATGGCCTCGCCAATTTCAGGGGCGAACAGGCCAAAAATATCGCTTGTCATTCACTTGGCCTCCGTTACACGGCGCAGCCGGGCAATAAAGAAACCGTCAACCTGATCACGGTGAGGCCATAGCTGAACGGTGTCTCCCTCCCGTTTCCTGGGCAGATATTGTCCGGTTTGCTCCAACGAAAAATCATTTCTGGCTTGTAAAAAGCTATTTACAATTTCCTGGTTCTCTTCCGGCTCAGTGGTACAGGTGCTGTAAACCAGAATGCCCCCTGGCTTTACACAGTCGGCGGCGCTCGCCAGGATCGCGGACTGTAGCGGCGGAAGATCGCTAATGATGTCTCGCTTTTTATTCCAGCGTGAGTCCGGCTTGCGCCGCAAGACCCCAAGGCCGGAGCAGGGTGCGTCGACCAAAACCCTGTCGGCCAGGCCCTTATAGTAAGTATGTAGTGTGGTAGCATCCATAGTCTGGGTTTCGATAATCGTAATGCCTAAACGCCTTGCATTTTCGCTGGTTAGCCCCAGTTTGTGCTCATAAATATCGGTGGAAATTATTCTCCCCCGATTTTCCATAAGTGCAGCGATATGGGTACTTTTGCCGCCCGGGGCGCCGCAGGCATCAATCACCAATTCACCAGGCTTCGGCCCCAGTACGTGCGCTACCGTCATCGAACTCTCATCTTGGACCTGAAACAGCCCTTCTTGCAGTGAAACAAGGCGCCCGAGAGCCGGATATTCATGGCAGATGATACCCTCCGGCGTCCAGTCGGATGGAACGCAGGAAACACCTTCAGCTGCAAGGCGTTCGATAAGCTTGTCCCGGCTGATTTTCAAAGTGTTGGTCCGAATACTCAGCGGCGGCGTTGTATTATTGAAGGCGCACAGCGCCTCAGTCTCGTCGGTGCCCAGTCTGGCCAGCCATCGTTCCACAATCCATTCCGGATGAAAATATTTAAGCGCAATATATTTCACTGGATTATCCTCACACTTGGGATAACGCACTTTTTCCGGCTGCCGCGCCGCTGTGCGCAGTACGGCGTTTACAAACTTAACTGTCCCGGCATGCCCGTATTTTTTGGCTAATTCAACCGCCTGGTTGCAGGCCGCTGATGCCGGCACCTTTGATAAAAAAAAGAGCTGGTACATCCCCATCCTAAGAATATTCCGGATAACCGGAGGCACTTTCGTCAGCGGCCGTGAAACGTAGTGCCCAATTATCCAGTCGATGGTCGCACCGGCTTTGATCGTTCCGTATGCAATTTCCGTGGCAAACCGGCGGTCTTGGTCGGAAAGCCTGGTCCGGTTGATTTCATTGGCCATGGCAATATTGGCGTAGGCGCCGTTGTTAATAACTTCGTTAATTACTTTTAACGCTACTTCCCGGGCGTTCAAACTTTGTCACCACCCGTAATAAAATCTCGAATAGCCTGGTTAACTTCATTAATATCGACTCGGGTATTGCAGCATGGGCCGTGGGGGCGCTGATTAAGTACGCCAATCACC
This sequence comes from Negativicutes bacterium, assembly GCA_026417995.1. GTDB lineage: Bacteria > Bacillota > Negativicutes > Sporomusales > JAOACF01 > JAOACF01. Next base: position 2,981 of record JAOACF010000123.1, on the reverse strand, counting down.
GGCAGCGGAAATACGTCCTGGATGCCGCTGGTTAAATCCCGTTCGCAGGCAATTGCCAATACCGCATGCGGGCGGATTTCCTTTATTACTTTGCGCGCCAGCGTGCCGCCGGTAACAACCGCAAAACGAGCGCCATACTGCCTGGTCAGCGTATAAATATCGCCAACCTGGCAGCCGCCGCAGATCCGGCAATTCTCAACGTCGCGCGTTATTTTATGCGGGCAGGCTTCCTGCTGGATACAGTGCGGCGACAGAATAAGCAGTTTTTCCGGCCGAACCTTTACGTGCTTTTGTTTTACCAAGTGGTTGCTTACCTCAATAAAAGAACGCTCCACACGTTCTTTCTCAACATCAAACAGTTTGCCAATACGAATGGCCAAAGGAAACAGCATGTTAACCGCCGACCAGGCTAAACCCTGGAAAAACCGAGGTGTAGGCAGACCCATGATTGCCAGAATAATTCCTCCCACCCCAATCATGCCGGCCAGCAAGATCGCCCCCAGCATGATTCCGAGAATTAGTGGCAGAAAGCTGCTGATCTGGGTAAGGCCAGGCAGGCTGACTATCCATAAGCCGTATGTTGAAAGGGCTGATACGCCCAAACTTACCAAGATAAGCGCCAGAAACAGCCTTTTCTTGGGACGGACAACCGCTTCAATCATTCACACACCTCACTTCAGCGTAAGATGGCCGGCATCACCGCAACCTCGGAAATAGTCGTCTGCGGACATGCGCCGCTTGCTTTCCGGCTGCACTTCAAGCAGCTCAAGTTCGCCGCGACCCGTACTTACAAAAATCCCCTCAGCACTGAATGCGACACGCCCCGGTTCACCGGCGGCGTTCGGATTGCCAAGCCTTGTCCGCCAAACTTTGAGCAGCTTATCCCCGTGCAACGTATAAGCAACAGGCCATGGATTGAGCCCACGCACTAAATTATGTATTTCTCCCGCCGGGCGCTGCCAATCGATACGCTCGGTTGTACGGGTGAGCAACGGCGCATAGGTAGCTGACGCATGATCCTGCGGACAGCGGGGCGCAGTTCCCGCCATGATTGCTGCCAATGTCGCGGAGAGTAATTCCGCGCCGGCAACTTTTAATTTATCGTGCAGTTCCCCCGTTGTTTCTTCATCGCCAATGGCAACTTCGCGCTTAAGAATCATATCGCCGGTATCCATGCCAATATCCATAAACATGGTGGTAACCCCGGTGCATTTTTCGCCATTGATGACCGCCCAGTGAATCGGAGCCGCCCCCCGATATTTGGGCAACAACGAAGCATGCACATTGACACAACCATAAATCGGCAGTTCCAGCAGTGTTTTGGGCAAAAACTGTCCGAAAGCTACGACAGCAATCAGATCGGGATTTAACCGGCGCATTGCTGTAATAAACGCTTCATCCTTAATCCGCTCCAGGGTCAGTACGGGAAGATTATGCACCAACGCCGCCTGCTTGACCGGAGACGGCGCCACTTTTTGCCCTCTGCCTTTCGGCCGGTCAGGTTGAGTAATAACGGCTTGAATATCATAGTTTTCGGCTATCAGCATCTCCAGACACGGAACGGCAAAGTCGGGAGTTCCCATAAATACTACCCGCATTTTTGACATGAAGCATTACTCCTTTTTTACGAGAGCAGTAGCGCGTTCAATGAACAGCACTCCTTCTAAATGATCAATTTCGTGCTGAAGCGCTCTCGCCAGCAACCCCTGGCCGGATATCCTCACTTTTTTGCCTGTACGGTTTAACCCCTCGACCGTAACCCTGGCGTAACGCTCCACTTCACCATAGATGCCGGGTACGCTCAGACACCCTTCCGGTCCAAGCTCCATTCCTTCATGTTCAATTATTTCCGGATTAATGAGTTCAATGGGCCCATCCCCTACGTCCAGCACAATTACCCGCAGTGAAACGCCGACTTGTGGCGCAGCTAGGCCTACGCCATCCGCCGCATACATGGTTTCCAACATATCATCCAGCAACCGTTTAAGCCGCCGGTCAAATTTAGCTACGGGCTGAGCCTTTTCTTTCAGGACTTTTTCGCCCGCTTTTTTAATATCCAGAACTGCCATTTGAAGCCTCCCGCAGGTACCTATCTATATTGTTTCGCACCTGCTCCGATTCTAACATAAAATACGGCAAAAATCTATTTTCACATGGTATTGAGCGGTTCGACGTCAATAATTATGCCCGGTTGAGCGCTCAGATTCATCTCAGTAAGTACAGCCTGCGCCGCCGGGAGGTTGTTCACCTTAAGCATGATATTAATTCGAAACACGTCATCCAGGCGCGACACCGCCGCCGCGAAAGGCCCTAACACTTCAGCAGAGCTATCGCTTTGCCTAAGACGGGTATTAAGCTGGGCCGCAATATTATTCGCTTGGCGAAAGACAACCGCTTCTTCAGCCCCCACAAAGGTAATTTTGATGATTTTGCTGAAAGGCGGATATCCAAGCGAGCGTCGAAAACCCATCTCGGCTTGGTAAAACATCGCGTAATCCTGCGCTACCCCGGCCACCACGGCATAATGCTCCGGATTGTAAGTTTGAACCACGACATGTCCGGGGCGTTCGCCACGTCCGGCTCGCCCGGCTGCCTGCGTCAGCAGGGAAAAGGTTTTTTCCGCCGCCCGAAAATCAGGCAGATTGAGCGCCGTGTCGGCGGAAATAATCCCAACTGCCGTAACATTAGGAATATCATGACCTTTGGCCACCATCTGGGTACCCAGCAGGATATCATACTTTCCGGCGGCAAAGTCTGCTAATATATGCTCATGCGCCATTTTCCGGCCTGTCGTATCTTGATCCATACGCAAGATGCGCACATCGGGCCAAATACGTTTTAGCTCTTCCTCCACTTTTTGCGTACCGCTGCCGAAATAACGGATATACCGGCTACGGCACTCCGGGCACACATCCGGAACGGGTTTGCTGCGCTGACAATAATGCTGTCTCTTATACACATCTGACGCTGCCGACGAGCGA
>JAOACF010000122.1 GCA_026417995.1 Negativicutes bacterium | reverse complement strand
GTGCGTGACGGCAGTGTCACGGTGGCAGTTCGCGATAGCGTTGTTGACGGCGAAAAAGTGCCGGCAGGAGCAGTGATCGGCGTTATTGACGGCAAAGTGGCAGTGCAGGGCGATGCAATGGATGAAGTGCTTGCCCGCCTTGCGGCAAAGATAGTGATGCCCGAACATGAGATTATATCCCTGTATTACGGAGCGGGTATTGACCGGCAGGAAGCGGAACGCATGGCGGCAAAGATAAATAAAATATATGCCGACAAGGAATTTGAGCTGTACGAAGGCGGCCAGCCTCATTACCATTTCCTGCTGAGCGCCGAATAGCGGAGGTACATGTGGTTATTCTTGACGGAGAACAGCTGACAATTCAAGAAACGGTGGCCGTTGCCCGGGAGTTTGCGCCGGTTGGCATAGGGGAGAGCGGACGGGCCAAAATCGAAAGAAGCCGGGCTATTGTCGATATGGTGCTTGAGTCCGAGCGGCCGGTATATGGCATTTCCACCGGCTTTGGGGAGTTCAGCAAGATTTTTATCTCGCGCCCGGAAAGGGAAAAACTGCAGCGTAATCTGATTTTAAGTCACGCGGCAGGGGTGGGCGATTATTTGCCAGAGCCGACAGTCCGGGCAGCCATGCTTTTGCGCGCCAATTCCCTGACCAAAGGTTTTTCCGGGATACGTTTTTCAACGGTGGCCAAGCTGATTGAAATGCTCAATAAGCGGGTATATCCGGCCGTGCCGGCCAAAGGCTCCGTCGGCGCCAGCGGTGACTTGGCGCCGCTGGCGCATGTCGCCTTGGTCATGATGGGCGAAGGCGAGGCTTTTGTAAACGGCAGACGCGTAAGCGGCGCTGAGGCGCTGGCAGCAGCCTGCATTGAACCAGTCAGTTTGGGCGGCAAAGAGGGGTTGGCGCTTATCAACGGCACGCAAATCATGACGGCAATCGGCGTGCTGGCTTTTCACGACGCCGTGATCATCATGAAAACGGCGGATGTGGCGGCAGCGATGTCGCTTGAGGCGCTCAAGGGTACCCGTACCGCTTTTGACCCCAGGATCAGTCAGGTGCGCCCGCACCGCGGCCAGGCGGCGACTGCAGACAATATATTGCGGCTTACCGCCGGCAGTGAAATTATTGCTTCCCATGCAAACTGCGGCAAAGTGCAGGATGCTTATTCGCTGCGCTGCGTACCGCAGGTGCACGGTGCATCGAAAGACGCGCTGCGGCGTGTGGAGGAAGTTTTAACAATTGAAATTAACGCAGCGACAGACAATCCGCTGATTATGCCTGACACCGGAGAAGTCATCTCCGGCGGCAATTTTCACGGCCAGCCGGTGGCGCTGGTCATGGATCATCTGAAACTGGCGCTGGCCGAAATCGGCAGCATTTCCGAACGGCGTATCAGCCGCATGCTGGATTCACATCTAAGTGAACTGCCGCCGTTCTTGACAGCTTATCCCGGCATCGATTCCGGCCTGATGATTACGCAGTATACGGCGGCGGCCCTGGTATCCGAGAACAAGGTGCTGGTGCACCCGGCATCCGCTGATTCCATCCCCACATCAGCCAATCAGGAAGATCATGTCAGCATGGGGACAATTGCCGCCCGGCAGGCGCGGGAAATTCTGGAGAATGTAACCAACGTGCTGGCGGTAGAACTGCTGGCCGCCGCGCAGGGGATTGACTTCCTGGCGCCGTTAAAGCCGGGGCGGGGGACGGGAGCGGCTCACAAGGCGATACGCAGCCGCGTGCCGCATCTGGAGGACGACCGGGTGCCTGCGCCTGACATTCAGACGATTTACCGCATGATCAGCGAGGGTGCGCTCATAACATGCGTTGAGCAAGAGACCGGGCCGCTGGCTGCGTATTGAGAGAAGGAGGATCATAAAATATGTTGACCGAGTTAACAATTAAGGACTTTGCCGTTAAGTTGGCATCGGAAGAGCCTGCGCCCGGCGGCGGCAGCGCCGCTGCTTTATCCGGTCTGCTGGCCGTCAGCTTAATGGAAATGGTGATTAACCTCACGCTGGGCCGCGCCGAATATGCCGCATATGAAGCGTTGCTGGCGGACAAGCAGGAGGCTTTAAAAAGACTGCACCTGCAAATGGAAAGTCTGATTGAACGCGATGCCGCCGCTTTTAATGCGGTAATGGCGGCATTCAAGCTGCCCAAAGCCAGCGAGGAGGAAAAGAAAGCCCGGACGGCCGCCGTTCAGCGCGCTTTCCGGGAAGCGGCCGAAGTGCCGCTGGAAACGGCTCGTGCGTGCCTCGAAGCGCTGGAAATCGGACAGGCGCTGCTGGGCAAAGTCAACAGCCATGCCGTCAGCGACTTGGTAGTAGGCGCTTTGGCGGGACATACCGGGGTAGTCGGTGCCCTGCTCAACACGGCGATCAACTTGCCGTCAATCAAAGATGAAATGTATGTCAAGGCAGTCAACGGCCAAATTAATCTTTTGAAGGCCAGCGCCGATGAACTTGTTCAGGCCATTCAAGCTGTGGTGTACCAGGATGCCGCCTTTGCGGAATTGCGTAATTGACATCGAGTGTTGTCAGTACTTTGGGTAAGGGGGCGTTATAGTGCAGGATTTATTAACAGCGGCCCGCATTGCCGTCAGCGAATGCATGGGTGTAAAACCGGGGGAGAGCGTGGTGATTGTCACTGACGAGCCGACCGCCGCGATCGGGCGCGCATTATGGCAAGCGGCCAAGGAGGCAGGCGGCGAAGCCGTGTATATGGAGATGATACCACGGGCGAATGACGGCGCGGAGCCGCCGGAGCCGGTTGCCGCCGCCATGCTGCAGGCCGATGTTGTATTGGCGGCGACTTCGCGGTCGTTATCGCATACCGATGCCCGCAAAGAGGCCAGTCGTGCCGGCACCCGCATTGCCTCGCTGCCCGGCGTTACCGCCGACATGCTGTGCCGCACGCTTGCCGCCGACTATCGGAAGATGGCGCAGGCGAGCCGCCAATTTGCCGATATCCTGACCGCAGGTTCGCAAGCTGAGTTAATCACGCCGGCTGGCACGAAGCTGACCATGTCGCTCGCCGGACGTAAGGGAGGTCCGGACACCGGCATCAATCTGGAACCAGGTTCATTCAGCAATCTGCCGGCCGGCGAGGCGTATATCGCCCCGCTGGAAGAAACAGCGGAAGGCATACTTGTTATTGACGGGGCAATGTCCGGGGTAGGGGTAGTTGGCACGCCCATCCGCATGACGGTGGAAAAGGGCTTTGTAACCCGGATTGAAGGCGGGCCGGAGGCGGCCAAGCTCGAAGCCCTGCTGGCAGCGCACGGCAAACTGGCGTATAATATCGCCGAATTGGGGATAGGCACTAACGATCAGGCACAAATTACCGGCAATGTGCTCGAAGATGAAAAGGTAAAAGGGACAGTGCATATCGCCGTCGGCAATAATACCGGATTTGGCGGCGTAGTGCACGTCCCGGTGCATCTTGACGGAATTTTAATCCGACCTACACTGATCATCGATGGACAGATGGTGATAAAGGACGGCGAACACCTAGTATAAATAGCAGCGGCGCGAAACAACTTTTTGTTTCGCGCCGCTGTTTTACTCCTTAGGGGCTTTTTTCAAGCTTAGGCCGATGCGTCCGCGTTCTTCGTCCACATTGAGGACGACGCAGGTTACGATGTCGCCGACCGCGATAATGTCGGTTGGGTGGCGGAAGGGCTTATCGCTGAGTTCGGAACGGTGAATGAGACCGTTTGTCTTGATGCCGAAGTCGACGAAAACGCCAAAATCGGTCACATTATGCACTGTTCCTTTGACAATTGTACCGGGGACGATATCGGACAGTTTGACGATGTTTTTCCGGGTCATAGGCGCCGGCAGGTCTTCGCGCGGGTCGCGGCCCGGCTTGGCGAGCGCGTTTAAAATATCGCGCACGGTCGGCTCGCCGGCCTGAAGCTCGGCGGCCAGAGCGGCCGCGTCAGCCGCTTGGGCTTGCGCCTGAATGGCGCGGAGTTTTTCTTTATTGGCGAGATCGCCCGGCGCGAAACCCAGCTTTTCCAAGATGGCCTGTGCCAGCGCGTAGGATTCCGGATGAACCGGCGTGTTGTCCAGCGGGTTGGTTCCGTTTTGCAACCGGAGGAAACCCGCGCATTGGGTAAAGGTGCTTTGGCCGAGACGCGGCACCTTTAACAACTGGGCGCGGCTCTTAAAAGCGCCATTCTCGGTGCGGAAGGCAACGATATTTTTGGCTACCGTGGCATTAATCCCGGCGACATGCTGCAGCAAGGAGGGAGAAGCGGTATTTAGTTCCACCCCCACGTGGTTGACTGCCGACTCGACGACCGCATCGAGTGCGGCGGCGAGTTCCTTCTGATTGACATCATGCTGATATTGGCCAACACCGATGGATTTAGGGTCAATCTTGACCAGTTCGGCAAGGGGGTCCTGCACCCGGCGGGCAATTGACACCGCGCCCCGCAGCGATACATCAAGATCAGGGAGCTCGTCTTTCGCCAGCTTTGACGCGGAATACACCGAAGCGCCGGCTTCATTGACGATCAGGTAATGGATATTGAGGTTATGCTTGGCGATAAGCGCGGCAACGAATTCTTCCGCCTCGTAAGATGCGGTGCCATTGCCGATGGCGATCAGGGTAACGCCGTGTTTTTGCATAAGTCCCAGCACTTGGTTGGCGGCCTGCTCTTTTTGCATCTCGCTCATGGTAATATAAATCGTACTTGTGGCCAGCACAGCGCCGGTGGGGCTCACAATTGCCACTTTGCAACCGGTGCGGTATCCCGGGTCGAGGCCCATGACGGTGTGCCCGGAAAGCGGCGGCTGCAGCAGCAGTTGGCGCAGGTTCAGGCCAAACACACGGATTGCCTGACGCTCGGCGTTCTCGGTGAGCTGCGTGCGCAATTCACGCTCGAGCGAGGGGAAGATGAGCCGCTTATAGCTGTCGCTGATCGCATCGCGCAGGATATTGCTGAATATTGAGGGTTGGGTGATGAGCTTGCGGGCGATCATCTCGATGTGAGTGTCATGCGGCGCTAACACGGTAACTTTCAGCATTTCTTTGTTTTCGCCGCGGTTAACCGCCAAAATCCGGTGGGAAGGCATCCGCTTAGCAGGTTCCCGGTATTCCTTATACGCGAGAAATTCTTTGCCGGCCGCTTCATCCACAGCAAGCTCGGTAGCGATTTCGGCATTTTGCCATAGGCTTTTGCGCAGCATGGCGCGGATATCGGCCTGTTCGCTGACAAATTCGGCGATAATGTCCATAGCTCCGGCGAGCGCTGCTTCGGCCGTCTGAATATCTTTTTCCGGGTTGATAAAGCCTGCGGCAATTTCCTGCGGCTCTCCCTGCGTTAGGTGCTGGGCGAGAATGAGGTCGGCCAGCGGCTCAAGGCCTTTTTCCCGGGCGATTTGCGCCCGCGTGCGTTTTTTCGGACGATAAGGGAGATAGAGGTCTTCCAGCTCCTGCAGTTTCACTGCGCCGGTAATGGCAGCGGCCAGCTCGGGCGTTAGCTTGCCTTGTTCTTCAATGCTGGCGAGAATTTCTTCCTGCCGCTTCACCAAATTGCGCAGATAATGCAGGCGCTCGTCAATCGAGCGGATTTTTTCTTCATCAAGCTCGCCGGTCGCTTCCTTGCGATAGCGGGCAATAAACGGGATGGTGTTGCCTTCATCGAGCAGTCTGACGACGGCTTCAACCTGCTGTGGCCTGACATTTAGTTCACGGGCGATATGTACCGGGATTTCTGAGAGCTGCATCGTGTCACCTGACTTTAATTATTTTGGTTTTTATTATATCATAAGGGTATTGAACTTATCGAGATCTTGGGCGGGAGGAGCTGCTATGTCTTCGACCCGACGCTATATGTACAAAAAAATATGGCAACTGGCTTGGCCGGTGATTTTGGAGATGACCGGCGTAATGTTGGCCGGCGTGATTATCACGGCTATGGTTGGCAAGCTGGGGGCAGTCAGCTTGTCTGCTGTCGGTTTAGCCACCCTTGTCCAATTTTCGGCAATTATGATTTTTTCCGCGGCAGGCACCGGTGCAGCGGCAATCGTGGCCCGGGAAACGGGTGCGGGCAATGCGGCAGCCGTTCGGGCCGTTGCCGGGCAGTCCGTTCTGCTGGGGATGGTGTTTGGCGCCCTTATCGGCGCTTTGGGTTTTTGGGGGTCTGCCGCAGTTTTCCGGATGACTGGGGCTGAGCCGGAGACAGCGGCGCTGGCCAGCCGGTTGCTGGCGTTAATGTTCCTTTCTGCGCCGTTTTACTTGGTCATGGCGATCGGCAACTCGGTTTTAAGAGCCATGAGCCGCACCGGAACGGCATTTGTCATTACCACGCTATCCAATATCTTGTATCTTGCCATAAGTTTTATGCTTATTTTTGGCTATGGCGTCCCGGCAATCGGCGCTGACGGCGTGGCGTGGGGCGTTATTGTTTCCCAGGTTTTCGGCGGAATAGCCGTATTGGCCGTTCTGGCCGTACAGCCCGGCTTAAAATTGCGTCCTGCCGACGTCCTGCTGCCGCAGGCTGCGGTTATTAAACGGGTGCTTGACATTAGCGTTCCGGCGGCGCTTGAACAACTGGCAATGCAGGGCGGGCGCATTGTCTTCACATTTATGCTTGCCGGAGTGGGCGCTGTTCAGTTTGCCGCCCATCAAATCGCGATTCAGGTGGAGTCAATCTCCTTCATGCCCGGATTCGGGTTTTCGGTTGCCGTTATGACACTGGTCGGCCAGCATCTGGGCAAAGGAGTGCCGCATCGGGCCGAGCAGTATGTCTGGATGACGCTGCGGCTAACCTTCTGGTCGATGTCGCTGCTTGGCGCGGTTTTTTTCGCGTTTGCCCGTCCGCTCGCCGCGCTGTTCATCAGTGAGCCGGATGTGCTGTACTGGGGAGCGCTGTGCGTTATGATTGCCGCGTTTGAACAGCCGACCATCGCGCTTACCTATGTCTTCAGCGGTGCGCTCCGGGGCGCCGGCGATACCAAATGGCCGATGTATGTTACGACGTCGGGTATTTGGCTGCTCAGGCTGCCGTTTATCTATCTTTTGATTTCAACCTGGCACTATAATATTACGGCAGCCTGGTTCGTAACCGCCGCTGATTTTTTTGTACGCAGCATTATCCTTTGGCGTCGATTTGTAGCAAATAAATGGAAAAAATATTAGCATATTTTGGTTGCTCCCGCAATATATAAAAGTAGTACAAAATTGTGGGGGTGGGCGTAGTGCCAGCGTTTTTGGCGACAGTAAAATCGGGGTTTATAATGGCGCAGCCTTTCCTGGCGGCAATTGTGCTGATCGCGCTGCTCGTGCTGGTCGGTGACCGGGGCAGCAAGATGGCCCTCAGACGCGATAACCAGTGTCTGGCGGCCCTCTGTATCTTCACTTTCGCGCTGGGTACCGGCATGACATCCTGGTTCCTGGTATTGAAGCCGCTGTTTTCCCTCTTCGGAGCAGCTTTCGCGCTGAGTTATCCGTTGATTATGATGTATTGGGCATTTTGGATGCTGGCGGGAGTTTTGCTTTCGGCCAAGATGATTGCCTGGGATAATGTCAGACGGCATGGCAAATCGTAAAAAAAAAGGGCGCCTTTCCGCCAGGGAGGGCGTCTTTTTATGCGGAAACGGCTACGTTCGGCCGCCTGATTACCAGACAACTTGCTGTCAGGATCAAGAAACCGCCTAACGCGGTAAAGAAGGCCGGCACTTCCGCGTATATTGCATAAGCATAGACGAGGGCGCTTACCGGATCAATATATGACAAAACGCTGGCGTGCTGCACCTTTACGCTTTTCAGGCCATTGAAATAGAGGACGAGCGCCAGCGCCGTATGGAGGATGCCAAGCGTTGCCATGAGCAGCAGCGAGCGGGCAGTCCAGAACGGCGGGTCGGCAAGCAC
>JAOACF010000121.1 GCA_026417995.1 Negativicutes bacterium | reverse complement strand
TTTCAGCTTGAAAGCGGGATTTGTCTACGGTCTGGGGGGCACTGTGAGTGCCCCCTTTACCCATTGCAAATATTAAATTAAATATTTAAATAAAATGTAAAAGAAAAGTACTGCCGCGCCAATATAACGTAGAAGACGCTTCCAATCCTCTTCATCCTCGGCGGCATACCAGTCAGCATCGTTGCTTGTGTAAGTTGCCGCAACCTCCTGTTCACAAGCCTGCAATTGTTGTTCGCTTTTAGATATCATGACAGGCGTCCTCCTTAGGGCTATTGATCTTTAAGTAATCAATTCCATAATTGTAAATAATTTCCTGTTAAGTGTAAAATATTTTCGCCAAAAAATAACCCCCTCACAAAGCTTTTGTGAGAGGTGCATCATCATAGGCATCCTGCCGTCAGATCCCCGACTAATCTCGCTATGCTCAGGCAGCATGTTAATCCGGGAGATTCAATGCCAACCAAATTTATAACTCCCGGCAGTCCTCGGTCAGCCTCGTGCCTGATGATAAAGTCGGCAACCGGAGCATCCGGCGCCTGAATTTTAGGCCGAATGCCAGCCATATCGGCGGATAGGTCGCTGCGGTTGAGGAAGGGCAGATAGCTGACAGCCGACTGATAAAATTCTTCCAGATGTTCGTTAGCCACATCATAATCCTCTTTGCTGTCGATGTAGTAAGCATTGGGGCCCAGCCGCGCACGTCCATCCAGGCTTTTGGTGACATGCGTTCCCAAACCTTTCAGCGATTTTAGCGGGGGGGGGATAGACAAGACGTGAAACCAGCTTGGACTTGCTGGCTGAGATGGAGAAGTATTCACCTTTTACGGGATATATTTTATATCCTGTTGCTACGATATCAATGCCTAGCATCGATGCAACTTCATCTGCATAGAGGCCGGCAGAGTTGACAACCGCGCGACACACTATTTCATCCATCATTCCATCCGGCCCGGCGTAACTGACTTGGTAACCGCCTGCAACACTGGCAATGTCAATCACCTTGTGTTTGTAGGCAAGCATAGCCCGCTGGCCGGCGGCTAAGCGTTCAAGTTGCGCCATAAGCTTATGTGTATCAATGATGCCGGTATTAGGCGAATAGACTGCAGCTATCGCCGCGATATTTGGTTCCAACGCAATAACCTGATCTTTATCAAGCAATTCCAATTCCGCAACCCCGTTCGCCTGCCCCTGGGCATAGACAGTCTCGATTGCGGGAATTTCCTGTTCATTTCGCGCTATAATTAGTTTGCCGATGCGCTGATACGGTATACGATGCTCGTCGCAAAAACGATAGAGCAAAGCGTTTCCCTCGACGCACAATTGAGCCTTTAAGCTTCCGGTCGGATAATACATACCGGCGTGAATAACTTCACTATTGCGGCTTGATGTCTCCTGCCCGAACTTCTCATACTTTTCCATAAGGATCAGCGTTTTACCCGGAAAGCGACGTGACAGTTCCGCGGCTACCGCTAAACCAACAACTCCCGCACCAATCACCACAATATCAATTTCATCCATACCCATTCCTCCTAGTTCGCTCCCTCGATTTTCCGCCCTTCGATAAAGTTTATTCTCTGGATAAATCTGGTTATCCTTTAATTAGTTTAATTAGCTTGTGGATCTGGTTATTTGACTTGCGGTAGGGAGGCACACGTGGGGAGGCACATTTGTTGTTTGCTATGCAAGAGTAGGATATAATATACAGCAGGAGTTGATAAAAAGCCATGTCAAAATTGTTTACCACCCTTACATATGGCTGCCAGATGAATTCATCGGACAGTGAACGTTTTGCCGGACAACTTAAAGCCGGGGGCTATGAGTATACCAATGATTTGGAAAAGGCAGACATAATTGTGATTAATACCTGTTGTGTTCGCGAAAGCGCCGAAAAGAAAATCTACGGCAAAATCGGCGAACTGAAACGACTTAAAGCATCTAACCCTAATCTCATTATTGCCATTGCCGGATGCATGGCCCAAAAAGACCGGGACAAGCTTTTTAAAAAAGCGCCTCACATTGATTTGGTCATGGGAACATACAATGTTCACCAATTGTTTGATTTAATAAAAGAGATCGAAAGATCCAAAGACCGCGTTTTAGCCGTATGGGATCAGGCTGAACGCTTGGCGCCGGATACACCGACAATCCGCGCCAACACCATCGCGGCCTGGGTGCCGATTATGTATGGCTGCAATAACTTTTGCACCTACTGCATTGTTCCATATGTACGGGGCCGTGAACGTAGCCGTCCGGTTGAAGACATCACCAGGGAAATACGGGAGCTCGCAGATCAAGGTTTTAAAGAAGTGACTCTGCTCGGTCAAAATGTAAATTCCTACGGCAAAGACCGCGATGCATCCGTTGATTTTGCCGGTTTGCTGGAAGTCGTGGACGGCCTCGGCGTAATCCGCCGGATCCGCTATATGACATCCCACCCGCGGGATATGAGTGAACGAATCATTGAAACAGTCGCCAATAGCAAACATATTTGCGAACATTTTCATCTGCCAATTCAATCCGGCAGCAACACGATTTTAAAAGCAATGAACCGGGGTTATACCACCCAATATTATAGTGAGCTTGTGGCTAAAATCCGACGCCGGATTCCCGGCGCAAGCTTAACCACAGACCTTATTGTGGGTTTTCCCGGCGAATCAGAAGAGTTGTTTCTGGAGACATTGGAATTAATAAAGAAAGTGCGTTTCGACGCTGCTTACACCTTTTTATATTCCCAACGCTCAGGCACGCCGGCGGCGGAGATGGCTGAGCAAGTTCCGCTGGCAACCAAGAAAGAACGTCTAAAACGCCTAATGGATCTCCAAAATCAAATCAGCCTGGAAATCAACAAGGAATTGGAAGGGAAGACACTAGAAGTTTTAGTGGAAGGCCCCAGCAAGACCGATCCGCGCATTAACATGGGCCGCACCCGCACAAACAAAATTGTACTTTGGGATGCCGGCACTGAACAAATCGGCCAACTAGTCAACGTGTCGATAAAAAAAGCCCAAACTTGGGTGTTGAAAGGGCAAATTAAGTAAGCTAATTATGATGCTTCATTTTACGGTGAGGAGACAATAGCATGTCGGCTGCGTATACGCCAATGATTGAACAATATCGGGATATCAAACGCGCACATCAAGGAGAGATTTTATTTTTTCGCCTAGGTGATTTTTATGAAATGTTTTTTGAGGATGCTGTGCTTGCCGCCAAAGAACTGGAGATAACGCTTACCTCCCGCGACGGCGGGACTGACCGCGTTCCCATGTGTGGCGTGCCGTTTCACGCTGCCGAGAATTATATTGCCAAACTCGTTGCCAAGGGCTACAAAGTAGCTATCTGCGAGCAAGTAGAAGACCCTAAGCAGGTAAAAGGTATTGTACGGCGTGAAGTAGTCAAAATCGTCACTCCCGGAACCTTCATGTCTGACCAGACGCTTGCCGAAAAGACCAATCAGTTTCTTGTTTTGCTGTATGAGGCGGCTGAAAGTTTAGGTGTGGCGGCGGCTGATATTTCTACCGGAGAAATGTTTTGGACGATGATGAGCGGCCCTCGCCGCTCCGAAGAAGTATGTGACTTATTAGCCTATTTCCGGCCCGCGGAACTTGTCATACAGGGAAGGCTCGAGGGTTTTGCCACCCTGGACACATTTTTAAACACCCGGCTGCCGGAATGCGCCCGAACGCCGCTATTGCCTGAAGCCGCCCAAACCCCGGAAATCCTGCTCGAACGGCATTTTACCCCGGCCGAACTGCCCGAGCCGGAATGCGCCCGGCTGGCAGTAGCGTGGCTCCTACATTATTTGCACAGCACAGTAAAAAGTGATCTGTCCCATATTAATACCCTGGTAAAGCATACGCCAAACGAGTATTTATTGCTCGATGCATCCACGCAGCGAAACTTGGAAATTACCCGCAACATGAGGGATCAGAGCAAGAAAGACACGCTGCTGTCTGTTTTGGATTTCACTAAGACGGCGATGGGGGGCAGACTGCTGCGCCGTTGGCTTGAACAGCCGCTCGTAAATCGTGGCCAAATCATGCTGCGCCAGGATGCCGTTGCTGAACTCTATGACCATAGTATTCTCCGTAAATCGCTCCAGACAGCGCTGGCATCAGTGTATGACCTTGAACGCATCCTCGCTAAAATTGAGATCGGCACGGCAAATGCCCGCGACTTGGTAGCTTTAAAAACGTCGTTAGGAGTATTGCCAGATGTCCGCGAACTGCTGCAAAATACAAATAGCCGGTTTTTAAAAGCCGTTTTGCTTGGAATTAATACCCACGCCGATATTGTCAGCCTCATTACCGCCGCCATCGTGGATGCGCCGCCGCTCAGCGTACGGGACGGCGGTATGATTCGCGCAGGCTATGACTTAGAACTGGATGAACTCCGTACCATTGCTCTTGATACCAAGCAGTGGATTCAAAGTATTGAGGCCAGGGAGCGCGAACAGACAGGAATTCGTTCGCTCAAAGTTGGCTACAACAAAGTTTTTGGATACTACATCGAGATCACTAATGCTCATACGGCCAATGCACCAGCTCATTATATCCGCAAACAAACACTAGTCAATGCCGAAAGATACATAACGCCTGAGCTAAAAGAATTCGAAGCTAAAATTTTAGGCGCTCAGGAAAAGATCGTCAACATTGAATATCACATCTTTTCCTCCGTCCGCGATTATATCAAGGAACGTATTAGAGCTGTTCAAGAAACCGCGCGGCAAATTGCCCGCCTTGACGCTGTTCTTAGCCTGAGCGAAGCAGCAGCCCGTTATAACTATATACGTCCAATAATTTCCAGCAACCGTGAAATCATAGTGCGCGACGGACGTCATCCTGTGGTCGAACGCCTGTTAACCCGCGAGATGTTTGTTCCTAACGATACTGCACTTAATCATCAGGACAATGAAATTATGCTGATTACCGGTCCCAATATGGCTGGCAAATCAACGTATATGCGGCAAGTGGCGCTGCTCGTGCTCATGGCGCAAACAGGGAGCTTCATTCCTGCCCGGGAAGCAATAATCAGCCCGGTTGACCGCATCTTTACCCGTGTGGGCGCCAGCGACGACCTGGCAACCGGCCAGAGCACCTTCATGGTGGAAATGAATGAGGTTGCACATATTCTGAAGTACGCCACATCCGACAGCCTCATTATCTTGGACGAAATTGGCCGCGGCACAAGCACCTTTGACGGCATGAGTATCGCCCGGGCGGTGCTGGAATATATTAAAGACCGCATCAAAGCCAAGACGCTTTTTGCCACGCATTATCACGAATTAACCGACCTTGCCGACCACAGAGCCGCTATTCAAAACTATCGCGTCGCAGTGAAAGAGCGGGGAAATGAGGTTGTCTTCCTACACCGGATCGTACCCGGTAGCGCCGATAAAAGCTATGGCATTCACGTCGCGCAGCTCGCCGGTTTGCCAAAAAAAATCATCGACCGCGCCCATGAGCTGCTGCATGAGCTGGAAAGCTCGCCCCAGCGCCACGGTAAAAGAGAAATGGCGGCGACAACCCTCACAAACAACTCCCTATCATTATTTCAAAGCACCATCAGCGATGAGTTGCTAAAACTAGATATTATGAGCCTCACCCCCCTTGAAGCCTTAAATATTCTGTATAAGCTGCAGCAGCAGGCCAAAGAGGAGGCGGGTAAGCCATGAGACAGCCAATTATTTGCGTCTTAGACGAAATAACCGCCAATAAAATTGCCGCCGGTGAAGTAGTCGAACGTCCAGCGTCAGTTATCAAGGAACTGGTCGAAAACTCGCTTGATGCCGGCAGTCGCCGTATTGAGGTGGAAATAACCGAAGGCGGACTGGACTATATCCGGGTAACGGATAATGGCTCCGGCATGTCACCCGCAGACGCCCAGTTGGCCGTGCTACGCCATGCGACCAGCAAAATCCGCGTAGCCGAAGATTTGTACCGAATCACAACCCTGGGCTTTCGCGGCGAGGCACTCCCAAGTATTGCCTCAGTCTCGCGCTTTTCGCTCACGACCAGACTGAACGAAGAACCGCTGGCCACATATATAGAGATTCACGGCGGCAATATGATAGAAACGCGGGAGGCAGGGGCAGGGGTGGGTACGACAGTAGTAGTGCGCGACCTGTTCTATAATACTCCCGCCCGCCGGAAATTTTTGAAAACGGCAGCTACCGAAGGCAACTACATCCATGCAATTATCGGAAAGCTGGCTTTAGCCAACCCTGGAGTGGCGTTTATTTTAATCAACAACGGACGTCAGGTGCTGAATACACCGGGAAACGGCGATTTGCTATCGGCAATGGCCAGCCTGTACGGCAACAAATTGCTTAATGAAGTGTTGCCGATAGAGTTTCAGGATACCACATTAGCAATCTATGGTTATGTGGCGAAACCAACTTTTTTGAAAAGTTCACGCCAATGGCAAACTTTCCTAGTTAATTCAAGAGTAGTTAACAGCCGGATAGCGGCCAAAGCGCTTGACAGTGCATATCATTCGCTTTTGCCCAAAAACGGTTATCCGTTAGCCGTGCTTCGTATTGACGTTCCGCCGGATAGTGTCGATGTAAACGTGCACCCGCAGAAAAATGAAGTGAAATTCAGCGATGAGCAGCGAATTTATCGCGCTGTCTACAAAGCAGTATCCGATGCCCTTAAAAAGCCCGAATCGCCCATAAAGACTGCTGCCAGCATGGCTGACGCTGAAACCATACACTACGGTTATCCGCCTGCCGCCATGTCCTCATCTGCACTGACCAAACAACCCGAGCTATGGCGGGAAACCAAATCAGCAATGGCCTTCTACTCTTTTACAGAGGCAAGAGCTGCATTGGAGCAAGCGGATTTCAGTCATGCTGCCGCCACACTATCCGCAGCTTCTAACGCGTCGCCTGCGCCTTTATATGAGCTACCGGAACCGCCTGCACATATACTGCAGCCTCTGGGTCAAATTGAAGAATGCTATATTATCGCGGGTGGCAACGATGGCCTTTATATTATCGATCAGCATGCAGCCCATGAGCGCATCCTTTATGACCGTCTGGCGGGCGCAACCGGGAATATCCCCGTTCAGCAACTCCTCGTACCAATTTTTGTTGAATTTGATTTGCAGGAAATTGCGGTTATTGAAGATTCAATCGAATTTCTCGGCATGCTGGGTTTTGCGGTGGACATTGCGGGCCCTACAACTATACGTCTGTCTGCAGTTCCAGCCGACATCAGCTTGTCGGAGGCCGAGCCTATGATACGTGACTGTCTGCAGATAATCCAGGACACAAAGCACCCATCTTCACAAACGCTGCGCCATGCCTTTTTGCAAATTGCCGCCTGCCGTTCGGCGATAAAAGCGGGTGACAGGCTAAACATGCGCCAGATGCAGGCACTATTGGACGAACTCATGAGAACGGACCTTCCGTATACCTGTCCGCACGGGCGCCCGGCTATTATCAGATTTGGCCGCAGCGACCTTGAAAAAATGTTCAAACGGACATAGCCCGGTGGTGTGCATGGATACTGATATTGTAGTAACAACCGTATATGATCCTACCGCCGCACTCGAGGAGGCTGCTCAGAGGTGGGCGCGTCTCCTTCATGCGCCGTTTGTCGCACGTGGCCGCACTTCACTCAAGGCCATTATGGAAACGCATGGTACATCTCTTGTTTTGGTTGGCGCACAGGAAGGCCCTGTCGTATATACTCCTGGCGGGCGCTACTTTTTTCATCTAAGCATGGCTGAACTGCGTATAAAAAATCTTAGAAATGGTAAACATGACCATATGATAACTGCCATGAAGTTAAAAAAAGGCATGTCGGTACTTGATTGTACCCTTGGGTTGACAACCGATGCCATTGTAGCCAGTTTTGACTTGGGAAAAGATGGTTTATTGGTGGGACTAGAGCACTCACCTATAATAGCGA
>JAOACF010000012.1 GCA_026417995.1 Negativicutes bacterium | reverse complement strand
CGTCAACTGCATGGCAAAGAGCTGTCGTATAACAATATTGTCGACCTGGAGGCGGCGATGTACGTTGTCGCCGAATTTACCGGGCCGGCAGCCGCCATTATCAAGCATACCAATCCCTGCGGCGCGGCTATTGGCGATACGCTGGCCGAGGCGTACGCAAAAGCCTATCAGGCAGATCCTGTTTCCGCTTTCGGCGGCATTGTCGGGCTTAACTATCCGGTTGACAGTCTTACAGCGGAAAAACTCAGCTCCATTTTCATCGAGGCGGTGATTGCCCCGGAGTTTACGCCGGACGCGCTTGCAATTCTGCAGCAGAAGAAAAACATTCGCCTGTTGGCCGGGCAAATTGCCGGCGGACATAATAGCTATGATTTGAAAAAGGTTTCCGGCGGCCTTTTGCTTCAGGAACCAGACACCGCAATTCTCGGACAGGCGGATATGCGGATCGTCACCAAGCGTCAGCCCGTGCAAGCGGAATGGCAAGATCTCCTGTTTGCCTGGAAGATCGTCAAGCATGTTAAGTCAAATGCCATCGTACTTGCGGCAAAGGGGCAGACGCTGGGGATTGGCGCCGGACAGATGAACCGGGTGGGCAGCGCGGAAATAGCTATCAAGCAGGCGGGCGAAAAGTCACGGGGCGCGGTTTTGGCGTCAGATGCGTTCTTTCCCTTCGCCGATACGGTGGAAGCGGCGGCTAAGGCAGGCATTGCCGCCATCATCCAGCCGGGGGGCTCGGTGCGGGATGAAGAGTCTGTCGCTATGGCCGACAAATATGGCATCGCCATGGTATTTACCGGTGTGCGCCATTTTAAACATTGATGGAAAGGGGCGGCGCTATGCGCATACTTGTTATCGGGGGCGGCGGCCGTGAACACGCGCTTTGCTGGAAGCTGGCAGCAAGCCCGAGGGTAAAGCAAATTTATTGCGTTCCGGGAAACCCAGGCATTGCCGATCTGGCCGAATGCGTCCGGCTGGATAGCAGCGACCATGAAGCGCTGTATCAGTTTGCGGCGCAAATGGCTATTGATCTTACGGTGGTCGGGCCGGAACTTCCCTTAGTTAATGGCATCGTCGATTATTTTGCTGCGCGCGGCCTGAAGGTTTTCGGGCCATCGCAGGCGGCGGCGCAAATTGAAGGTTCGAAGTCATTCGCCAAGAGTCTGATGCAAAAATATAATATTCCAACCGCCAATTTCGCTGTTTTTACTAACATGGCAGCCGCCAAAGACTATATCCGCCGACAAGGTGCGCCGATTGTTATCAAGGCTGACGGTCTTGCCGCCGGCAAAGGCGTGGTTGTGGCCATGACGGAAAACGAGGCGTTGGCCGCCATTGACCTGATCATGCGCGACCGTGCCTTTGGCAGCGCCGGCAGTCAGGTTGTGATTGAAGAGTTTATGACAGGGGAAGAAGCATCACTGCTGGCGTTCACCGACGGCTATACGGTCGTGCCGATGGCGGCGGCGCAGGATCATAAGCGTATTTTCGATAATGATCAGGGGCCCAATACCGGCGGGATGGGAGCTTACGCACCAGCGCCGGTGGTAACTGAGGCAATCAGGGAAAGGGTTGTACGGGAAATTCTCCAGCCGACGGTGGACGCAATGCGGGCGGAGGGCTGCCTGTACAAGGGGTGTCTCTACGCCGGCCTGATGATTACCGCCGAAGGCCCTAAGGTTGTAGAAT
Source organism: Negativicutes bacterium (assembly GCA_026417995.1). GTDB lineage: Bacteria > Bacillota > Negativicutes > Sporomusales > JAOACF01 > JAOACF01. The sequence continues at coordinate 32,644 of JAOACF010000012.1, read as the reverse complement.
TTAACGCACGGTTTGGCGATCCGGAGACGCAGGTGGTGCTGCCGCTGCTGGACACTGACTTGGCAGCCGTCATGGAGGCTTGCGTTGACGGGAAACTCGCCGGACTAGAAGTGAAGTGGAAAAAACAGGCTGCTGTCAGCGTAGTTCTGGCCGCGGGAGGCTATCCCGGAAGCTACCAGACCGGACATACAATTACGGGCCTGGAAAATGCCGCAAAAATGGGGGCGATTGTTTTTCACGCCGGTACGGCAGAACGGGGAGACGAGATAGTCACCAATGGCGGCAGGGTGCTGGCCGTAACCGCTATCGCCGCCGATGTGGCGGCGGCGGTGCGAAAGGCATATGGCGCAATTCCCGAAATTAAGTTCGAGGGGATGCAGTACCGTAAGGATATCGGCGCCAAAGCAATTAACCGGAAATAGCTAGAACCTGTTCGGACCGGCTGTAGGCCGGGTTCGGACAGGTTCTTCTTTTTATATACATTACAGGTTCATGCAATTGGGTAAGCTTATTGCGCAGTTAAAATGCCGTTTTTGGCAATTCGGGAGAAATTTCTCGCCAGTTGTGCCAACCGGGATGTATAGTGAAGGGGGAAAAAATACAGCAAAGGAGAGATGCTATGCAAACTGAACTTCGGCAGCAACCTGTGCAAGAACCGTTTTTGAAACGCTATGGCTTAGTCCTGGGTTTCGCAATTTTAGCGGCTGTTTTGGCTGTTCCCACGCCTGAGGGACTGCCGACAGCAGGTCATCGCATGCTTGGTATTTTACTGTTTTCCGTTATCGTTTGGATGACCGATTCAATTTCTTACCCTGTCAGCGCGGCTGTTATTATGAGCTTAATGGCTGTCCTGCTCGGCACGGCGCCCGATGTGGCCAACCCTAAAGTGATCACCGGTACTACCAAGGCGCTGACGACTGCTTTGGGCGGCTTTAGCAATACGGCCTTTGCCTTGGTGGGCGGCGCGCTGTTTATCGCTGCAGCCATGATGCAAACCGGGCTGGACAAGCGGATTGCCTTGTTTGTCTTGTCTAAGATCGGCGCAAAGACAAACCGGGTTTTAGCCGGGGTCATCATCGTCGGGTTCATTCTCAGCTTCTTCGTGCCCAGCACCACCGCCCGCGTTTCCTGCATGGTTCCTATTGTCATGGGCATTATCATTGCCTTTGGCGTCAATACCAAAAGCAGGTTTGCCGGTGTTATGATGATTGCGACTGCCCAGGCGGACAGTCTGTGGAATGTTGGCATTAAAACGGCTGCGGCTCAGAATATGATCGCCGTGGGGTTCATTAAGTCCCAGCTTGGCGTTGATATTACCTGGATGGAATGGTTTATTGCCGCCGCACCCTTTTCCGCAATTATGTCGGTCGTCTTATATTATGTCCTGATGAAGCTTATGCCGCCGGAAACGGAAGAGATCGCCGGGGGCAAGGAAGCCGTGCAGCGGCTGCTGGCTGAAATGGGTCCGATGAAGACGGAAGAGAAAAAGCTGCTGGTAATGTCCTGTGCGTTACTGTTCCTGTGGGCAACCGAGAAGGTGCTGCATAATTTTGATACCTCGACCACGACCATTGTGGCTATCGCACTAATGCTGCTGCCAGGAATCGGTGTTATGACCTGGAAGGAAGCTCAGCCCAAGATTAACTGGGGAACGATTATTTTGTTCGGCGTAGGTATAAGCTTGGGTTCGGCGCTCTTGTCCACTAAAGCGGCAGCTTGGTTGGCGAAAATAATTGTAACCGCTTTTGGCATCCAAACCATGCCGGCACTGCTGATACTTGGCGTTCTGGCCGCTTTCCTGATTATTATTCACCTTGGTTTTGCCAGTGCTACAGCTTTGGCGGCGGCTATGATTCCAATCATCATTTCCATACTGCAGAGTGTTAAGACGCCGGGCGTCAATGTAGTCGGGCTGACCATGATCCTGCAGTATGTTGTCAGCTTTGGTTTCATTTTGCCGGTAAATGCTCCCCAGAACATGGTAGCTTACGGCACCGAAACATTCGAGGTGCGTGATTTTATCCGAACAGGCATTCCGCTTACGATCATTGCTTATGCACTGATAATGCTGCTGGGCGCGACCTATTGGAAGTGGCTGGGGCTGGTTTAAAAAAGTTACAAGCAAAATCCGCCGTGCATTTATGTGAACGGCGGATTTTTGTGTAATCAGAAAGCGGGCCGAGTTGATGAGTTTTGCGTTACTTTAGTCCCATGATCGCTTTGATTTCCTTCGTTTTACTGCGGCTCACGGGAACTTTCTCGGAGTTAAAGTCGTCCATCTGCAGCAGGAATGAGCCGTGGAACCAGGGGATAATTTCCTGCACTTTATCCAGGTTAACCAGATACTGGCGGTGAACGCGCAAAAAGTTCGGCTCATACAGCGCTTTTTCCAGTTCCTGCATCGTTAAGGCCGCTGTGTATTCCCCGGTTTTTGTGCGAATAAACACATCCTTTTCCCGGACGTAGGTGAAGACGATTTCCTGTTTGTCAAGCGGGATGATTTTGCCGTTCTTTAGAGCGCAGATTTTATTGATCGCGGGTTTATCCGGAACGCTGGATCTAATGCTGATGCTGCGGATTTTATGCAAAATCCCGGCCAGTTTGCTTTCGGTGATCGGTTTGGTAATATATCCCACCGCAGGAGTTTCAAAAGCGGCAAGGGCATGTTCGGGAAATGCGGTAATAAACACCAATAGCGGCGGACGGCGCATATATACTAGCTTTTGCGCCAGCTCCAAACCGGATAAGCCGGGCATTTTTATGTCGAGAAACACTAAGTCGCATGCTGACTGGCTGATATAGGCAAGGGCTTCCGGCGAATTGGTAAACTTGCCGATTACTGCGACATCAGCTTCCCGTTTTAACAAATATTCGATTTCATCGCAAATTGGCGGTTCGTCATCGACAATTATAGCCTTATACCGCATGAGCGTTTGCCTCCTTATATGCGGGAAGCCGGATTGTTGCCACCGTTCCTTGTCCGGGCGCGCTGTCCAGAGTTAAGCCGTATTGTTCGCCGAAGCTGCCTTGTAAGCGGGCCTGAACGTTCTGAATGCCAATACCATCCGCGCGAGCCGCTGAGATGTGTTTAAGACGGTCGGCGGCAATGCCAATCCCGTTATCGGCAATTGAGATAAAAACGCTCCCGTCTTTCTGATAAGCCTTAATGGCCAAATGACACTCGGAAAGCTTAGGGAAAAGACCATGCTGGACAGCATTTTCGACCAGAGGCTGAAGCGCAAGCACAGGAACAGGGGTATGCAAGATATCCTCGGAAACGTCAATGGTGACGGTTAGCCGGGAGCCGAACCGGGATTTGGCAATTTCAAGATAAGCCTTGACTTGCTCGAGTTCTTCGGCTAAGGTGACAAAGTCATCATGCTTGGCAAAGCTGTACTGCATAATTGTTGCCAAATGGCCGATCAGTGTTCTGGCCACTTCCGGCTTGGTACGGCAAAAGGACATAATGATGTTTAAGGTATTAAATAAGAAGTGGGGATTGATTTGCGCCTGCAGCGCTTTGAGTTCCGCTTTTTCACGCATCTTTTTCTGGGCATCGATTTCCGCCAGTTCAATCTGCACGGATAACAACTGGGCAATGCCGCGGGCAATTTCGATATCTGTTTCGCTGACTCCGCCTTTTGCCGCGCGGGATAGCTTAATGGTCCCGACTACCGCGCCATATGCCGTCAGGGGGGCCACCACACCCGATTGCAACGGGCAGTCCGGAACCGGACATCCCCGGTCTTCAAAAGTGCGTAAAACCGAGAGCGATCCTTCGGCAATTGCCCGTTTGGTCGATTGGGTTAAGATGGGTTCTCCCGGGCGGTGGTGGTCGTCGCCACGTCCGATGAAGGCGAGCACTTTCTCTCTGTCTGTGATGGATACGGCATCAACCCGGGTTAATTTATAAATGATTTCGGCGGTTGCAGCGGCTGATGCGCCGGTCAGGCCTTGCCTGAGAAAAGGGAGGGTATGACTGGCGATACGGAGCGAAAGCTCTGCGGCTTTTGCACCGTGGGTTTCTTGCTGGGCTTGGATATCCTTGATAATGAACATAAAGGCGACTGTTCCCAATACCGAAACTAGCGTGGTGGGCACGGCGATAATTCTTTCCAGGGCCCAAGCCGCTTCAAAAGGCTTAGAGAAAGCCAGCACCATGCCTTTTTGCACAATTTCGGCAATAAGGGCAATTGCCCCCGCCGTTTTCCAGGTCATACGGTGCAATCCGATCTTTTGCCGTGCCAGCCCAGCGAATAAACCGCCGAGTACAGTAGCGATTGCACAAGTCTCGGCGGTAAAGCCGCCTACAAAGTAGCGGTGCATCCCTCCGACCAGGCCGACGCTAAAACCTACCAGCGGGCCACCCATAATACCGCTCATTAACGTTCCGATAAGCCGTGTATTGGCAAAAGCACCCTCAACCGGAATGCCATTATACGTTCCCAAAATGGCTAAGACCGAAAATATAGAAGTCAGGGCAAGCCAGTGTCTAAAATTCATGGGCTGACTCACGCAGTTGGCGATAAACTTGCTGCGGCCGATTAAATAGGCTACAAGCGCAAGCAATGCCATATCTCCCGCCAAATTAAGCACAAGGTTAAAATTCATCTAGTTCACCTCGCAAAGAAAAAGACCGTGCTCTGATATATGATTCTAGTTTTCAACGGCAAATCCCTTTCCGGCAGTTTATCCCCTTAGCTCTGAATATAGGGAAAAAATGCAGCCTATGGTTTATGGACGCAGAAATCTCTATACTATTGGTAGAGAAGTGGAGGGAATGGTATTGGAGACCTATATTGTAAACAGCATCGTTATTATTTTGCTTTTGCTGGCACTGGGACTTACGACGCTGACGCTGCCGGGCAACTGGGCGATCCTGCTCGTTGCTGCCGGCTATGGCTTTTATGATGGTTTTTCTGAATTCAATTACCGGTTTCTCGCCCTGCTTGCAGCCGGTTTGGCTGCAGGTGAACTGGCTGAGTTTCTGGCGGGCGCTGTGGGGGCGAAAAGGGAAAAGGCTTCTAAGCGGGCTATAGCGGCGGCGGTTTTCGGTGCCCTGGCTGGGGGAGTAGTGGGCACAGCAGTTTTGCCTGTTCTCGGGTCTTTTATCGGCGCTATGTTGGGGGCTTACAGCGCAAGTTATTATGCGGAGCTTTCCGTATCCCGCGACGCCGGGAAAGCGCAGCGGGTGGCGCTGGGAACCATGAAAGGACAGTTTGTCGGCATGATAATCAAATTCGCTATTGGCGTCGCGATGGCCGCCGCGATTATTATGAGACTGCCGTGGTAGCCTGACAACCTGCGGCGCCTAAGAGCGCCGCGCGGTCAGTATTTCAATGAAGCGCTCGGCTGCGGCGGATAAAGGAATGGCAGCATTAGTCGCCACCCCCAGATAACGGGGCGGAATATGCTCGGCCAATTCGACGATAAACAGGCTGCCGTCCTCGATATCCCGGTCGAGTAGATCCCGGGTTACAAACGAGATGCCTAGGCCTATTTTCGTCAGGGCAATTAATAGGTCAACGCTGCCCAGTTCGATTTCCGGCACAGCCGTGATGCCGTTCTGCAGCAAAAGCCTGTCAAAAAAATCACGGGTAACCGAATGCTTTTCCAGCATTAAAAGTGGGTACCGGCATAATTCCCGTAAAGGGACTCGCCTGCCGCGCAATTCACCAAAGGCAGCGCCGGCGATGAACACATCCTGAAGCGTTCTGATTTTCTCGGCCTTAACCGGTGCCGGTGCGTCCGGCAAATTTACCACCGCGACGTCAATCAGGCCCTTGCCGAGCAGGTCGAGACAAACAGATGACGAACGGTTGGTTACCTTTATTTTTATCCCGGGGTATCGTTCGGTGAATTGTTTGAAAGAGGGCAGCAAATAGTATTTGCAAATGGTATCGCTGGCGCCGATATGAATTTCGCCCTGCTGTAGGGAGCGGACCGCGGCAATGCCGCGCTCGCCCGCCTTAATAAAATGAAAAGCTTGCTCGATATGGCGAAACAGCAGATCTCCCTCTGGAGTGAGACGCACCTGCTTAGTATTCCGGTTAAACAAGCGGCAGGCAAGTTTTTCTTCCAACTGACGTATCGCCTGGCTCACGGCCGACTGTGACAGGAACAATTCGGCGGCAGCTTGCGAAAAACTTAAATGCTTGGCTACATAATAAAAAATCTTATATAGTTCGAAATCGACGTTCATATTAATCCTTCTTATAATTTATATTAATATTATTAATTATACTAATTAGTGGTAGTGTGTTACAATGGCCTTAATAGTAAGTTGTTTCTTGGCATGAAAAGAAGCTTGTGTGAGGAGGTCTGCTTGTGACCACGGTGCGGCGTATCTATGTTGAAAAAAAGAGTGGATTTGATATTGAGGCCCAGGGACTCTTGGATGATTTACGCGCAAATCTGGATATTCGCGGATTAACCAAGGTGCGTTTGGTGAACCGCTATGACATTGCCGGCATATCCGGCGAGGTTTACCGTCAGGCGCGGGGGACAGTTTTTGCCGAACCGCCGGTAGATTTGATATATGACGAGGAATTGCCGGTAAGCCCTGGAGCGCGGGTGTTTGCTATGGAATATCTTCCGGGCCAGTATGACCAGAGAGCCGACTGGGCGGCGCAATGCATCCAGGTCATTGCCGCAGAGGACCGTCCGGAGGTGGCGACCGCTAAACTAGTTATTCTGGAAGGCTGTATTTCGGATAGCGAGTTTGCCCGGATAAAATCGTATCTGATTAATCCGGTGGAAGCGCGTGAAGCTTCCCTGGACAAGCCCGACAAGCTTAACTGCGATTGGCCCGAACCGGCTAACGTGAAAGAAATAACGGGTTTTTGCGGCAAAACCGAGGAAGAACTCCGCCGGCTTATGGCCAACATGGGGCTGGCAATGAGCTTTGAAGACTTGCTGTTTTGCCAGGAATATTTTTGCAATACCGAAAAGCGGGAGCCCACCGTTACCGAGATCCGAGCAATTGATACGTACTGGTCGGATCACTGCCGGCATACTACATTTTTAACGGAAATACAAGATGTTGCGATCGAAAACGGAACGTTTACGGCTCCTGTGGCAAATGCGTACCGCCAGTATCTAGCGGCTAGGGAGGCGGTGTACGGCCATGACGCCAAGGCAATGTCGCTGATGGATATCGCCACCATTGCCATGAAGCAGGCCCGGCTGGAAGGCAGGCTAGCGGATCTTGATGCATCGGATGAGGTCAACGCATGCAGTATTGTCGTTGATGTTGATGTCAACGGAAAAAATGAAGAATGGCTGGTAATGTTTAAAAACGAGACACACAACCATCCCACCGAGATTGAACCTTTCGGCGGGGCGGCCACCTGCCTGGGAGGAGCGATTCGCGACCCGCTGTCCGGGCGGTCCTATGTCTATCAGGCGATGCGCGTCACCGGCAGCGGTGATCCCCGGGCGCGGGTGGAAGAAACGCTGCCCGGCAAACTGCCGCAGCGTACGATTACAACGCTGGCGGCTGCCGGCTACAGCGCATACGGCAATCAGGTCGGGCTGGCGACCGGGCAGGTCGCCGAAGTCTACGATCAGGATTTTATCGCTAAGCGGATGGAAATTGGCGCGGTGATTGCGGCTGCGCCCCGCCGGAATGTGGTAAGGGTAACCCCGCAGCCAGGCGATGTTGTAATTTTAGTAGGGGGCCGTACCGGCCGAGACGGAATCGGCGGCGCGACCGGCTCGTCAAAAGAGCATACTGAAGAATCCTTGGCCACTTGCGGCGCGGAAGTGCAGAAGGGCAATCCGCCAACCGAGCGTAAAATTCAGCGCTTGTTCCGGCGCGCCGAAGCAAGCAGGCTGATTAAACGCTGCAATGACTTTGGGGCCGGCGGCGTATCCGTGGCAATCGGTGAACTTGCCGATGGCGTTGAAATTAATCTGGACGCTATTCCGAAAAAATATGAGGGGCTTGACGGTACCGAACTGGCGCTTTCGGAGTCGCAGGAACGGATGGCGGTAGTCGTTGCAGCGGCAGACGCCCCCCGCTTTCAAGAACTTGCCGCCGAGGAAAATCTAGAGGCCACAATTGTCGCTCAAGTAACGGCGGAAGCCAGGCTTAGAATGAAGTGGCGCGGCCGTCCAATTGTTGACATCAGCCGTGAGTTTTTGAATACCAATGGCTGCCGGCAATTCGCCGCTGTTCTGGTAAAGAAGCCGGATGAAGCGAGTGCATATTTTGACCGTATTCCTAAACTTGCCGCGGCAGCTTTGCCGGACATCAAGCAGGCCTGGCTGGCTAACCTGGAGGAACTCAACCACTGCAGTCAGAAAGGGCTGGTAGAACGATTTGACAGTACCATCGGCGCCGGTACGGTGTTGCTGCCGTTTGGCGGCCGCTACCAGCAGACGCCGGCGGAAGGCATGGTAGCAAAACTGCCGGTGCTTGAAGGCGAAACCAATACGGCTACGATCATGACCTATGGGTATAATCCGCAACTGGCCAAGTGGAGCCCCTTCCACGGCGCGCTGTATGCGGTGGTGGAAGCGGTTGCGAAGGTTGTGGCACTGGGGGGCAGCCGTCAAAAAGTGCGCCTGACGTTGCAGGAATACTTTGAAAAGCTCGGCAAGGACAAAAATAGATGGGGCAAGCCATTCAGCGCGCTGCTCGGCGCCTACTATGCCCAGACTGCGCTTGGCACCCCGGCTATTGGCGGCAAAGACAGCATGTCCGGTACTTATAAGGACATGCATGTGCCGCCGACACTGGTAGCTTTTGCCGTAGCGGTAACCGATTCCCGCCGCATTGTTTCGCCGGAGTTTAAACAGCCTGGCAGTCAGGTGGTATATCTGCCGGTAGAGCGTGATGGCAGCGGCATGCCGGATTTTGCGGCGCTGAACAAGACTTTTGATACTGTCGCCGGCCTGATAGACCGTAAGCTGGTGTTTGCCAGCAGTACCGTTAGATCAGGCGGTATTGCCCTGGCAGTAAGCCGCATGGCCTTCGGCAACCGGATAGGCATGGCCTTCTCGCGGCCAATGACGGAAGCGGAATTATTCGCCCCGCAGCCCGGCGCATTCATTCTGGAAATGCCTGCTGGCGCCGACGTCGAACGTGAACTTGCCGGCACGGTGTATCAGGTATTGGGGACAACGGTCCAAGAAGCGCATATTCTTATAAACGGTACGACGATTACGCTGGAAGAAGCGGTTGCTGCCTGGGAAAAACCGCTGGAGAAGGTATTTCCCACCCGGGCAAAACAAGCGGATGGCAAGCCATGCAGCATGACGTACACGGGTGGAACCAATACTAAACGCGCTGTGCCTTTTGCCAAGCCGCGCGTCTTTATCCCGGTTTTCCCCGGAACCAACTGTGAGTACGATTCAGCCAAAGCTTTCGCTAGGGCGGGCGGTATTGTCGAGACGGTGGTAGTGCGCAATTACTCGGCGGCGGCCATTGAAGCTTCGGTTGCGGCAATTGCCGCTAAAATCAAAAATTCACAAATCATTATGCTTCCCGGGGGATTCAGCGCAGGCGACGAACCGGACGGATCAGGCAAGTTTATTGCCGCTGTGTTCCGCAACCCGCGCATAAAGGAAGCAATAGCCGCTTTTCTGGCGTGCCAGGATGGCCTGATGCTCGGCATTTGCAACGGTTTTCAGGCGCTTATCAAGCTTGGGCTTTTGCCTTACGGCGAAATTCGCGATCTTGATGACAACAGTCCGACGCTTACGTACAATGTTATTGGCCGCCATGTTTCGACGATGGTTCGCACCAAGATCGTTTCCAATCTGTCGCCGTGGCTTAGCCTGACCCAGGTAGGCGATGTACACACTGTACCTGTTTCCCACGGCGAGGGGCGCTTTGTCGCCACGGCCGCACAGCTTGGGCAGCTGTTTCGAAACGGGCAGGTTGCCGCGCAGTATGTGGATTTTGACGGAAATCCCAGTTACGATATCCGTTTCAACCCGAACGGCTCTTTGGAGGCTATTGAAGCGATTACCAGCCCGGACGGACGAATACTCGGCAAAATGGCCCATTCGGAGAGAATAGGCGCCAATGTGGGGATAAATGTCCCCGGGGAAAAAGACCAGCGAATTTTTGAAGCCGGCGTAAAATATTTTCAATAGCTGACGACAACCCCCGCACCGCGACGGTGCGGGGGTAAATTTTAATCACGGCTGCCCAAAAGCTTGTTTTGTGCAGGATTTGACGTAATAAATGCCTAAATATAGCGTGTGCCGGAAAGTTCACAAATTTGACACAAAAGAACCGGCAACTTTTTTTATAATGAAGTTTGGGGCATTATGTGCATTTTTGAACTATTGTCTAATGTATATCGTTTAAATCGGCATGCTAAAGGGGGGAACAACGAGTGTTAAAGGAGTATTTCGGAGTTCTGCTTTTCGCGGGAGTGGCAGCAATCATACCATTAGCGGTTTTCGCAGTGTCCTATTTGCTCTCCACCAAAAAAGATACGCCGGAAAAAGGGCTGGCCTACGAATGTGGTATGGATACCCGCGGCGAAACCTGGGTGCAGTTTAAGAGCGGCTATTTTCTGTATGCTCTGATCTTTGTCGTTTTTGATGTTGAAACGGTTTTCCTGTATCCGTGGGCCGTCAAGTTTGGGCAATTGGGACTGTTCGCGTTTGTCGAGATGCTGATCTTTATTGCCATCCTGCTGATAGGATACTGGTATGCGTGGAAGGAGCAGGTATTTAGATGGAAATGAAAAATGACACGCTGAATGAATCGAAGATCAAGGAGTTTCTGAAAAATAACATCATTGTTACCAGCTTTGACGCCATAGTACGCTGGGCTCGCTCCAACTCGCTGTGGCCGCTGTCGTCAGGTCTGGCCTGCTGCGCCATTGAAATGATGGCTGCGGGCGCGAGCCGCTTTGATCTGGCCCGCTTTGGCTACGAGGTGTTTCGTCCCTCGCCCCGTCAGGCGGATATTATTATTGTCGCCGGCACGCTTACCTGGAAAATGGCGCCCGCAATGAAGCGCTTATACGAACAAATGCCTGAGCCGAAGTGGGTTATCGCGATGGGCGGATGCGCCTGTACCGGTGGCCCCTTTAAGGATTCGTACTCCGTCGTCCCTGGCGTCGATAAGATACTGCCTGTCGATGTATATGTGCCTGGCTGCCCGCCGCGTCCGGACGCGCTCATTGACGGACTGTTGCAGCTAAAGGCAAAAATTCAAAATCCCGATATTGCGAGGAAGAAAGAATGAGCGAAAACTTATTTGCCAAACTTACCGAGCATCAGTTATCTGACCTGGCCGGGCTGGGATGCCAGCTTGACGGGGAGGGAGCCTGTCTGTTGACCGTACCGGCGGAGCGTCTGCTTGCGGTCATGAAAATGCTGCGTGATGATGTCGCCTCAAGCATGAATTATTTAGGGGATATTACGGCGGTTGACCGCGGCGAGGCGGGTTTTGAAATTATTTATCAGTTATTCTCAGTAACGCGTGGCGTTAAGGCAACGGTTAAAGTTAAGGTCCCGAAGGACAAGCCGGAAGTTCCGTCTGTCGTTTCGCTCTGGCCCGGCGCTGACTGGATGGAACGGGAAGCATATGATTTGATGGGTGTTACCTTCGCCGGCCATCCAGAGCTCAAGCGCATCCTGCTGGATGAGGACTTCGCGGGGCATCCGCTGCGCAAGGATTTCCGGATGCAGCCGCGGGAATAGAGAGGTGTTGAAATGCGGACGCAAACATACGAACTAAACATGGGGCCGCAGCATCCTTCTACCCACGGGGTTCTGCGCGTTATTCTCGAACTGGACGGTGAAACGGTCATCAGGGCTAAGCCGGTTGTGGGCTATCTGCACCGGGGCATCGAAAAAATATGCGAAAGTAAATCCTACCCGCAGGTTCTTCCCTACGCCGACAGGTTGGATTATCTGCATTCCATGGGCAACGCGCTTGGTCTTTGCCAAACGGTTGAAAAGCTTATGGGCGTCGAGGTGCCCGAAAGAGCGGAATATATCCGTGTTATTATGGCCGAACTTTCCCGTATCGCCTCGCATCAGATCTTTCTCGGCTCGCTTGTGGGCGAATGCGGGGCATTGACCGGGTTTGTCTTTGCTATTCGCGACCGTGAGCGCATCCTCGATTTGTTTGATATGGCGTGCGGCGCCCGCATGACTTTCCACTATATCCGTTATGGCGGAGTGGTTCAGGATTTGCCCGAGGGCTGGGTTGAGGCATGCCGCAAGTTTTTAGATGATTTTGACGGCATGATGGAAACATACCGCAACCTGCTGGTCGGCAACGAAATCCTGCAGGCGCGGCTTAAGGGCATTGCCGTACTGTCAGCCGAGCGGGCGCTGGCAATGAGCGCCAGCGGCGGCGTACTTCGCGCGTCGGGTGTCAATTACGACGTGCGCAAAGCCGAACCTTATGGCATTTACAACCGCTTTGATTTTGACGTACCACTGGGAACGGTCGGCGACAGTTGGGACCGCATGATGGTCAGGCTGGGCGAAATGGAACAGGCGGCCAGAATTGTGCGCCAGGCGCTTGATCAGATGCCGGAAGGCCCGGTCATGGCCAAGGTTCCCAAACTGATTAAACCGCCGCCCGGCGAAATTTATCATCATGTGGAGAATTCCAAAGGCGATTTAGGCTACTATCTGGTGAGCGACGGCAGCCCCAAACCTTACCGGCTGCATGTACGGCGTCCGGCTTTCGTTAACCTGCAGCTGCTGGATGAGCTGTGCCGGGGCTATCTGCTAGCGGACGTGGTTCCTATCCTGGGAACGCTCGATCCCGTATTGGGCGAAGTAGACTGTTAAGGGGGGAAATGCATTATGCCTAATGACGATATTTTATTGCGCATCGGCGCAAGTCTGCGGGAACTGTTCGCAGGCGTGCTGCCCGGCCCTGACGCGGTTGATGTCGCTATGTATTTTGTGGCGCTTATCGCCTGCGTAGCCCTTATCTTTACCAATGCCGTTATTTTAATCCTGGCGGAGCGTAAAGTGGCGGGATTTATGCAGTCGCGGCTTGGTCCGCATCGGCTGGGGCCGTACGGCATGTTTCAGACGGTAGCCGATGTTATTAAGTTGTTAACCAAAGAAGATTACCGGCCCCAAGGCGTTGACAAGTGGGTGTGGGCTATGGCTCCCGTTGTGCTGTTTGTGCCGCCGGTGATGGTATACGCAGTGCTGCCGTTTGGAAAGAACCTGGTCCCGGTTGACCTCAATATTGGTATTTTTTACTTCGTTGCGGTATCATCTGTGGCTACAATTGCCTTTCTGATGGCCGGATGGGGCTCAAATAACAAGTACTCGGTTATCGGCGGCATGCGCGCTGTGGCTCAGATGGTCAGCTACGAGATACCACTGGTGTTTTCTATCCTGGGTGTAGTCATGCTGACCGGTTCGCTACAGACATCGGTAATTGTTGAGAAGCAGTCCGGGATATGGTTTATTTTGCTGCAGCCTGTAGCCTTTGTTATTTACTTAATCGCGGCAGCGGCTGAAACCAACCGTATGCCCTTCGATCTGGTGGAAGGCGAGTCCGAGATTATCGCCGGTCCCTTTACTGAATACTCCGGCATGCGCTGGGCGATGTTTTTCCTTGCGGAATACGCCAGCCTGTTTGCTGTTTCGGCGATTGCTTCCACGCTCTTCCTCGGGGGATGGCACGGGCCGTCTTTTTTGCCGGGCTGGGTTTGGTTCCTAGGCAAGACATATGTTATGATTTTTGTCTTTATGTGGGTACGGTGGACATTCCCCCGTCTTAGAGTGGATCAACTGATGGCGCTGTGCTGGAAATATTTGATTCCGGTATCGCTGGCCAACATTCTGATTACAGGTATCGGCATTTTTGCCTACCGGGCGATGGGGGGATAAGTAATGTACGGCAAAGGTTTACTTACCGGTCTCGGCATTACGCTCCGGGAGTTTTTCCGTAAAAAAGCCACGGAAAGATACCCGGAAGTTCGGCCGAAGCTGACCGAACGGTTCCGGGGCGGCAAGCTGGCGCTCGAGCCGGAAAAATGCATTGCCTGCGGTTTGTGCTCGCTCAACTGTCCCAATGGTTCTATCCGGCTGGTCACTGTTAAAGATGAGGCAGGCAAGCGCAAACTCAGCGAATATGAGTATGACGCCGGCGCCTGCATGTATTGCAACCTCTGTATTGAAAACTGCCCGCAAAAATGTATCCGGTGGGACAAGAAATTTGACTTTGCCGGTTATGACCGGAAACATCTGATCATTGACTGTATCGCCGTGGCAAACGCGAAGAAAGCAGCCGAGCGGGAAGGAGGGGCCGAAACGCATGAGTAACGAAGCGGTTTATGGGATTATGTTTTATTTGGTATCGGCGGTCGTACTGCTTTCGGCTGTAGCGGCGGTAACGCTGCGCAACCTCATCCACGCCGCGCTCTTTCTGGCAATTTCGTTTGTGAGCGTAGCAGGCATCTACGTGCTGCTGCACGCCGACTTTCTCGCTGCTGTGCAGGTTTTGATCTACGGCGGAGCCATCCCGGTGCTTATCGCCTTCGGTGTTATGCTTACCCGAACTCCTGGTGCGGCTGGATCAAACCCTGTCAATACCAAGACGTATATTTGGGGTTTGGGTATTACCGGAGCGCTATTCGCAGTGATTATGCTTTCCCTCCTTAAATCCAAGTTTGCCATGCAAGGCTTGATAAGCAAAGAACCTTCGATTGAAGGACTCGCCCGCCTTATGCTCGGGGATTTTCTTATTCCGTTTGAATTCGCTGCTATCCTGCTGCTGGCGGCGATGATTGGCGCGATCATCCTGGCGAGAGGAGGAGAGGCCAAGTGACTATCGGACTGGAGCATTATTTAGCCGTAGGCGCCATGCTGTTCTGCATTGGCCTGTACGGGGTGCTGACCAAGCGTAATGCGGTAGCCGTTCTCATGGGTATTGAGCTGATGCTCAACTCCGTAAATATCAACCTGGTAGCCTTTAACCGGTTTGTGGCTCCCGCAGATTTTGTCGGTCAACTGTTTGCTGTTTTTGTGATTGTGGTAGCGGCAGCCGAGGTAGCAGTCGGGCTGGCGCTGGTTATCTCAATATATCGCCTCCGCGATTCAATTCATGTCGATGATCTCAACTTATTAAAGTGGTAGTGGGAGAGGTAGGTGTAATTAGACCATGACTGATTTCGTAAATTTCGCTCTTTATCACGCATGGCTGATTCCGGCGCTGCCTTTCCTGGCTTTTGTTTTGATTGTCTTCGGTCTTAGGAGACATGAAAAAGCCGCTGCGGCTACCGCTATCAGCCTGACAGGCATATCCTTCCTGCTGGCCCTGGGTGTTGCCGGGGCGGTGTTTAGCCGGCCGGAACTTGTGGAAAAGCCGCTGGTTTATTCCGCGCGCTGGTTTTCCATGGCCGGACTTAGCGTGGAGATGGGATGTCTGATTGATGGCACGAGCGCTATGATGTTGTTTGTCGTTACGCTCATCAGTACGCTCGTTATGATTTATTCTACCGGCTATATGCACGGCGATGAAGGGTTTACGCGATTTTTCGCATATCTGTCCCTGTTTGCCGCTTCAATGCTGGGCCTGGTAATTGCCACCAACTTCCTGCAACTGTTTGTCTTCTGGGAGTTAGTCGGACTGTGCTCTTACTTGTTGATTGGCTACTATTATTACAAGGTTTCCGCACGGGAAGCGGCAAAAAAGGCGTTTATGACAACCCGCGTGGGCGATTTTGGCTTATTGGTCGGCATTGTCCTAATCCAGACTTTCCTGGGAACTATGGACTTTGTCGAGCTCAGCGGCAAGCTTCCCGCTTTTGCCAAAGAAGCGCCGGTGCTGCTGACCACGATTGGTTTCTTGGTATTTATCGGACCTATTGGCAAATCGGGACAGTTCCCGCTCCATGTGTGGCTGCCTGACGCTATGGAAGGCCCTTCGCCGGTTTCTGCGCTCATTCATGCGGCTACCATGGTCGTAGCCGGGGTGTACTTGGTGGCCCGGGCCTTCACGATGTTCAGCGTCGCGCCGGAAGCGCAGCATTTCGTCGCTTACCTGGGCGGCTTCACCGCTTTCTTCGCGGCCTCGATTGCCCTTACGCAGCGTGAAATGAAGCGCATTCTTGCCTACTCGACAATATCCCAGCTTGGCTATATGATTATGGCCTTAGGGGTAGGAAGTCTGACGGCATCAATGTTTCATCTCATGACCCACGCCTACTTTAAAGCGCTGATGTTCCTGGCAGCCGGCTCGGCGCTGCACGCGCTGCACGGCAAGGCGGACATTTTCGAGATGGGCGGCCTTTACCGCAAAATGCCGTGGACGGCGGCCTTCATGGTGATTGGCGCCATTGCCATCGCCGGGATACCCCCGTTTGCCGGTTTTTGGTCGAAGGATGAAATTTTGGTTATGACCAAGCTGCACGGCTTTACCGGCCTGTATTATTTGGCGTCGGTAACCGCGTTTATGACGGCCTTCTACATGTTCCGCATGGTGTTTACCGCTTTCTTCGGCAAGGAAAACCCCGAGAATCACCCGCACGAATCGCCGGTATCCATGCTGGTGCCAATGGGTGTTCTCGCTGTGTTGTCAGTAGTCGGCGGGCTTGTTGGAGCGCCTTTTGTTGCGAAGGGCTTCGGCTACTGGGTACGGTATGGGGCCTACCATCACCCTGAATTTCATGCCGATGTCGCCGGCATTTCGGTGCTGCTGGCCTTACTGGGCATCGCTCTGGCCTGGACCATCTACGGCGCCAAAAAGGTTGCGGCCAAGGATCTGGCGGCGAAGGCCGGATTCCTGTACACCCTGTCGTACAACAAGTATTACATTGACGAACTGTTCCAATGGATTAATAGGGTGTTCGCGGATGGAACAGGCAAAATACTCTATTGGGTGGATCTCTATATCGTAGACGGCATTGTCAACGGGCTGGCCAGGCTTACCGCTTTTGCGGGAGAGCGCTTCCGGTATGTGCAAAACGGGCAGGTGCAGCATTACGCACTGGTGTTCTTCGCCTCGGTTGTATTTATTATTTTGCTTAGCGGCCTGTTAGGCGTAACGACTGCCGGAGTGCAGAGCGGAGGTGTGGCCGGATGAATTTCTCACCGATTGCAATAGCGCTTCTCGCGCCGATCGTGGGTGCCATGCTGCTTATATTCATACCCAAGGATGAGCGGCGGCTCATTCGCTGGATTGCTGCTTTTTCCATGGGAATAGCATTGCTACTGTCCCTGGCCGCGTATTTCATGTACGATTTTGTCAAGGGAGGCTTTCAGTACACTATTAGCATTCCCTGGGTTAAAGAGCTGGGCATTACGCTGGCTCTGGGCGCAGACGGCCTTTCCCTGCCAATGCTGCTCTTAACAAATCTCATTGGCTTTTCGGCAATCTTCGCCTCGTGGAATATCGACAAACGGACAAAAGAATTTTTTATCCTGTTGCTCTTGTTAATTGCCGGTGTCATGGGAACCTTCGTGTCGCTTGACTTGTTTGTCTTCTTCCTGTTTTATGAAGTAGTGGTTATCCCGATCTACATTATGGTTATCATTTGGGGATCGAGCAAACGGGTGACCAAAGAATATGCAGGCATGAAGCTTACCATTTACCTCCT
Source organism: Negativicutes bacterium (assembly GCA_026417995.1). Lineage (GTDB taxonomy): Bacteria > Bacillota > Negativicutes > Sporomusales > JAOACF01 > JAOACF01. Next base: position 15,095 of record JAOACF010000012.1, on the reverse strand, counting down.
GATCGGAAGTGCGTTCCTGCTGGTAGGCCTGGTGGCTTTGTACCTGAACGCCTATCCGGCAGGACAGCGGACATTTCTTATGTCGGCTTTGGCGCAGGCGAGCTTTTCGGAAAGCTTCCAAATTTACTGCTTTGCGCTGCTGGCTTTTGGCTTTGGTTCACTCTTATCCATGTTTCCCTTCCACTCCTGGTCGCCTGACGGTTACGCCGGCGCGCCTACAGCGGTATCGATGATCCATGCTGGCGTTTTGAAAAAAATCGGCGGTTATGGTTTGCTGCGTATTGGCGTACTGACACTGCCGCTGGGGGCTAAGTTTTGGGCGCCGGTAATCGCGCTGCTTGCCGTGGGCAATGTGGCCTACGCCGGGTTTATCGCGCTAGCGCAAAAGGATTTGAAATATGTTGTAGGTTACTCGTCGGTAAGCCATATGGGCTATGTACTGATTGGCCTGGCGGCAATGAACGTAATCGGCGTGAACGGCGCAGTTGCCAATATGTTTGCGCATGGCGTCATGTCGGCGCTGTTCTTTGCCATGATTGGCTGGGTGTACGAAAGGACGCATACCCGTTGGATTCCTGACCTCGGCGGATTAGGACACCAGATGCCACGGGTGGCGACAGGCATGCTGCTGGCCGGAATGGCCGGCCTCGGTTTGCCCGGCTTGGTATCTTTTGTGCCTGAATTTACCATATTTATCGGCTCGTTTGCCGCATATCCGGTGCTGGCCGTGCTGGCCATCGCCGGTGTGGTGATTACCGCGCTCTACACCTTGCGGGTGCTGGCCAATGTATTGTTCGGCCCGCGCCGCGCGGAGTTTGACGATCTGCAAGATATTAAGGGCCCCGAGATGGTTCCTTTGGTAGTGCTGGGCGCAGTTCTTATTCTGGCCGGCATGTTCCCTTGGTATCTAATGGACATGGTTAATGCCGGCGTACAGCCTATTGTCGATACGGTATTAGCCAAAGTCAGCCAAATGACGGCGCTTGGAGGTGGTGTAAAATGAATTTTAATTTGCTATCCACTGAAATCGCCACGGCGCTGTTCGGTTCAGTTCTGTTAATCCTGTCGCTTGTTACCGGCAAGGATGCCCGCCGGGGGTTAGGGCACGCCACTCTTGCCGGCCTGCTGGTACTATTGCTTATTACCTTCACGCAATATGGCATAAACAGCGGCGGTTTCAGCGGCACCTGGATTCTGGATGATTACGCGGTATTCATGAAGCAGGTCTTTATCATTGCCGCCATTTTGGTAGTGTTTGCCGGCAAGAGCTATGTTGAAGACTTTACCGGCAACTGCAATGAATTTTATGTCCTGATGGTCTTCGCGCTGCTCGGCATGATGGGCATGGCTTCTGCCGGCGATCTCATCACCCTCTACGTCTCTTTGGAAACAATGACAATCAGCTTCTATATTCTCGTAGCCTATAACCTGACCAGCGGCAAGTCAGCGGAAGCCGGCCTGAAATATCTCATCTTGGGCGCGTTGTCCTCAGCCGTCATTCTGTATGGCATGAGCTTAGTTTACGGGGCAGCCGGGACCACGCTTTTTGCCAAAATGCCGCCGGTGAGCGTTGCCAGCCCGGTACTGCTGTTGGGCGCGGTAATGCTGGTGGCGGGCTTTGGTTTTAAAATCGCCGCCGTGCCTTTCCATATGTGGTCGCCTGATATCTATGAAGGCGCCCCGACGCCGGTGACGGCCTTTTTGGCCGTGGCATCGAAAGCAGCCGGGTTTGCCGCCATGCTCCGAGTTTTCTTGGGCGGCACTCCTGTCGCCCCGGATAATTGGTTGGGGATTATTGCGGTTCTTGCCGCTATTACCATGATTATCGGCAACCTTGTCGCCATCCCGCAGACCGGCATCAAGCGGATGCTTGCCTACTCGTCAATTGCGCAGGCCGGTTATATCCTAGTCGGCCTTATGGCGGCAGACCCAGCGGGAGTTAATGGCGTCCTGTTTTACAGCATGATTTACGCTGTAGCTAACGTAGGCGCTTTTGCCGTGGTCATCGCCGTGGAGAGAGCAACCGGCTCGGATGAGATTGCTGTGTTCGGCGGCCTTTGGCAGCGCCAGCCGCTATTGGCATCAGTAATGACCGTTTGTCTGCTCTCGCTGGCGGGCATTCCACCTATGGCCGGCTTTGTCGGCAAATTCCTGCTGTTTTCGGCGATCATGGATCAGGGAATTTACTGGCCGGCGTTTATCGGCTTTGTAATGTCCATGATTTCAGTATACTATTATTTGCGGGTGGCTTTGGTCATCTGGCGGGACGAACCGAAAGATCCGGCGCCCATAGCGGTTGAGAGCGGCATGCGTCTGGCCGTTATGGCCGCGCTGGCAGTGACGGTGGTGCTCGGCGTCTATCCGGCAGTATTGAGTGATCTGTCGTTGGCGGCCGCTAAATCGTTTTTTGGGATGTGACGAAAAACCCCCTTGCAGTAAACTGCAGGGGGTAAATTTTTGGTATGCTAGATGGGGTAGCAGGGGCGCGGCAGACAGAAAAAAAAGGGGCGACAGCCGAAAAAGCGGGGGCGGCAGCCGAAGAAGTGGGGGCGGCAGCCGAAAAAGCGGGGACGGCAGCCGAAACCGCCGCCGATAATGATAAACTGCCGCTCATCATCCTCGGCGCGTTCAATTTCTTCCCATTCTTCAATTTCCGGCAACTCCCATTTGGCGCGTTTATGAAACTTCATAGGCATTCCTCCTAATAATAAAGTTTGAGTAGTTATGTTACCTATTGCATTGTATGCCCAGGATGGGCAAATGGTGCTCTTGCGAGACCGTACCGGTCATCTCCGGCCGGTGAATTAGAATCCCGGAATTGCTAAAAACTATGAGGAATAAAGCAAAACAAACCAATTTTTGCAGGGGTTTGTCGTTTTGTGTGGTAGTTATTATAATTTGGCGCGTCCTTGAACATACCAATAAGGATGGTTTTTAATTATGACAGGAGGTGCGAAATGAGGGACGCTGAGGCAAAATTTAAAAAGGATATCGGACTGGTTGTTGCGACATCCATTGTTATCGGTTCGGTAATTGGGTCTGGCATTTTTGTAAAACCGGGGAAAGTTATTGAGGCAGCGGGAGATTCTAATATGGCTCTGTTAGCCTGGGTGCTGGGGGGCATTATGACGCTGGCGAGCGGCCTTACAATCGCGGAAGTAGCGGCACAGTTGCCGCGAACAGGCGGGCTTTATGCCTATCTGGAAGAGATCTATGGCGAATTATGGGCCTACCTTTGCGGTTGGGTGCAGTCTTTAATATATGGGCCGGCCGTATTAGGCGCGTTGGGCCTCTATTTTGGCTCTTTGGCGGCGCATTTCTTTGGCATGCCGGATACGGCGAAATTATGGATCGCCTTTGGCACGGTCTGTTTTTTAGCTGTCATTAACAGCTTGGGCGTTCGCTACGGCGGCTATATTCAGGCGGCAGCCACAGCGGGGAAGCTGATTCCGATCGCGCTCATAGCCATTTTCGGCTTGCTGTGGGGAAAAGGGACTATTTTTAATATGCCAAGCGGCTTAACGGAAAAGACAGGAATGGGTGCAGCCATATTAGCTACATTATGGGCGTACGACGGCTGGGCATTGGTAGGCTTCGTCGCCGGGGAAATGAAGGAGCCGGCAAAAATATTGCCGAAGGCTATCACAATTGGTCTTACTGTCGTTATGGCAGCGTATCTTTCTGTTAATCTGGCTCTTCTCCATATACTGCCGGCCGCCGATATTGTCCGACTGGGGCCGAATGCCGCCGGAACAGCCGCCGGGCTGCTGTTTGGCGATATTGGCGGCAAGCTGATAAGCATCGGCATTATGGTCTCAATCTTTGGCACCTTGAATGCTAAAATCCTGACGTTCCCGCGCGTTCCCTTTGCGATGGCGGAAAGGGGGCATTTGCCGGCGTCTCATTTGTGGCTGCGGCTTCATCCAACGTACGCCACGCCCATCCATGCGATTGTCTTTCAGGTGGTCTTGGCCTTTTTGATGATTTTGGTGGGCGACCCGGATCGCTTGTCCGATATTGCTATTTTTTCCATTTACATCTTTTTTGTGCTGGCGTTTTTTGGCGTATTTATTCTCCGTAAAAGACATCCCGGAGGTGAGCGGCCTTATAGCGTTCCCTGGTATCCGGTCGTACCTTGGATAGCGATTATCGGCTCAGTTTTTATTCTGGTGACGACCATGCTCGATAATCCTCTCGACACGCTTTACGCCGCCGGCCTTACTGCCGCGGGATTGCCTTTTTATTGGTATCTGCATAACAAAAATAAATAAGCTGCTTATACACGGCAGCTTTGGTATGTATGGTTGACTCTGGCAGTGCTACTTTCTATAATTAAATCAAGGTCGCACTTTTGGAGGATACTATGAGTTCTCGCTGGGAGGCCGGGATTGCAGAAGACTGTAAGAATAAACGTCAGCAGATCCTGGAGGCAGCCTATATTGTTTTTTCCCGGAAAGGGTATCACCGCGCTACAGTGGACGAAATCATCGCGTTGGCGGATACCGGAAAAGGAACGGTATACAACTACTTCAACAACAAAGAGCAGTTATTTTACACGCTCATTAAAGAAATCAGTGAACCCTTTGAGGCAAAGCTGGAAGCAGTGGTGGCGGACAAAGAGCCGCCAGTTGTCAAAATCAAGACGCTGATCAGGCTATTCCTGGAGTTTTACACCAAGAATGCAGATTTGTGGCGCGTTATGATGCACGAAGTGCGAGGATTTGGCAGCGAAGGGTATTCCCGCTTTAAAGAAGAACAGCGGGAAAAATATCGTGAACGCTTTCGCGAGACGATCGGCTGTATTGACAAAGTTTTGCAGGAAGCTATCGCCTGCGGCGATATCAAGCCTTGCGATACGGCGCAAGTGTCGCTGGGCCTGTTTAGCGTCATTGTTGCCATGGTATTCCAAAAACTTGTTGATCCTGATCTCGCGGTAACGGCGGAAAAGATTGCCGGCGTATTTTTATATGGCATCGCCAGACAACAGGCGTAAAAAAAAACGAAGCGGAGGGGAATAGTCCTCTGCTTCATTTTTGTCTTTACTACCAGGCGGCAATGACCGAGCCTTTAAAGTGTTCGGCGACGAACTTTTTAACTTCTTCCGACTGATAGGCTTTGACCAGTTTTTGGAAGACCGGGTTATCCTTGTCTTTCGTGCGAACGGCAATGACATTGGCGTAAGGGGAGTTGCCGTCTTCGAGCGCAATGGCGTCCTTTGTGGGTACAAGTCCGGCGGTCATGGCGAAGTTGGTGTTAATGGCGGCCAAATCGACATCGTCAAGCGAACGGGGGATTTGGGCGGCGTCCAGTTCCTTAATCTTAATGTTTTTGGGGTTTGCCACAATATCCGTGACCGCAGCTTTGAGGCCTGCGCCTTCTTTTAGTTTGATCAGGCCTTGTTTTTCCAAAAGCAGCAGCCCTCTGCCGCCATTAGTGGGGTCGTTGGGAATGGCAACGGTTGCGCCGTTTTTGAGTTCGTTAACACTTTTAATCTTTTTGGAGTATAGCCCCATGGGAAAGATTACCGTTTTGGCGATAGAGACTATTTCATATTTGCGGTCTTTTACCATGTTGTCGAGGTAAGGCTGGTGCTGATAGCTGTTGACGTCAATATCGCCCTGATTGAGCGCAACGTTGGGCTGGATATAATCGTTGAATTCGACAATTTGAATTTTTAGGCCGTCCTTTTCAGCCACCTTTTTTACTACCTCGAACACTTCAGCATGTGGGCCGGCGGTGACGCCTACCTTGATCGGCTTCGCTGCGTCTCCGGCGCTTTGCTTGCTGCTGCAGCCGCCGAGCAAGGCGACGGAGAATACCAGCACCAAAAGGATGGCAATGGATTTGTTAAGATTACGCATGAGAGCTTCCTCCTATTTGTTTTTTATTTAGTCTTTTTGCTATATGGTCGCCGCAGGACTGGACAATTTGCACTAAGGCGATGAGGATTAAAACGGTGGCAAGCATGATATCGGCCCGGAAACGCTGATAACCGTAACGGATGGCTAAATCGCCGAGTCCGCCGCCGCCGATAGCGCCGGCCATAGCCGAATGCCCGATCAGATTGATGACCGTAATGGTCAAACCGGCGGCAACGCCAGGCATGGCTTCGGGGATTAATACTTTAGTTATAATTTCGCGCGGTGAAGCCCCCATCGCCTGAGCGGCTTCAATCAAGCCGTAGTCAACTTCACGCAGCGCCGTTTCAACGATACGGCCAACAAAGGGAATCGCGGCAATGCTCAGCGGCACTATTGCCGCATTGGTGCCAATGGAGGTGCCGGCGATCATGCGGGTAAAAGGAATGATCGCAACCATCAGAATAATAAACGGTGTGGAACGGCAGGCGTTGACGATAGAGCCCAATGTGCGATTGAGGGGAATGTTTTCCAGGATGTGGCCCTTACCGGTGGTTATAAGTATAACGCCGAGGGGAATTCCAAGCAGCGTGGCAATAAGCGCCGAAATTGCCACCATGTAGATGGTTTCCAGCAGGGACTCAGCCAACAGCGCGAGTATTTCTGGCGACATAGCCAATCACCTCAATTCCTAATTCGCGTGCCCGCAGATAGTTTAGAGCGTTCTGAATACCTGCTTGGTCGCCGGATAACTCAACAATAAGCGTGCCAAACGGAGTTTGTTGAATGTGGTCGATATTGCCGTATAGAATACTGGCATCCACATTAAACCGGCGGATCATGCTAGCGATAATCGGTTCTTCGGCGGAGTGGCCGATGAAGGATAGACGCAGTATCAGGTTGCTGTCCGGGCCAGAGGTAGCGGAGAATACGGTGCCGGTAAAGATATCCGGCAGGTCGTGGTTAACAATAGAACTGATGAATTCGCGGGTTGTAGTCATTTGTGGCTTGGTAAATATCTCCAAAACCGAACCTTGCTCAATAATTTTGCCGTCCTCAATTACGGCCACACGGTCGCAGATTTCCTTGATCACGTGCATTTCGTGGGTAATCAGCACGATGGTAAGACCAAGCCTGCGGTTGATATCTTTCAAAAGTTCCAGAATCGACTTTGTTGTCTTGGGATCAAGTGCGGAAGTTGCTTCATCGCAAAGCAGCACCTTGGGACGGCTGGCCAGCGCCCGGGCGATACCGACGCGCTGTTTCTGCCCGCCGCTGAGTTGCGAGGGATACTGATCTTTTTTGTCCGCTAACCCCACGAGTTCCAAAAAGGGAATCACTTCGGCGGCAATTTCCGCTTTGCTTTTGCCGGCAAGCTCGAGAGGAAAAGCTACATTCCCGAAGACTGTACGGGAAGAGAGCAAATTAAAGTGTTGAAAGATCATGCCGATGCCTTTGCGGGCTTCGCGGAGCTGTTGCTCGGAAAACGAGGTTAAATTTTGGCCGTCGACGATAACCTCGCCGGAAGTAGGTCGTTCCAGCATGTTAATGCAGCGGATCAAAGTGCTTTTGCCGGCGCCGCTTTTGCCGATAACACCAAATATCTCGCCGCGCTTTACCTCTACAGTTACTCCCCGCAGGGCATGGACGCCTCCGTTGGCGCCGGGATACTGTTTGTGAATGTCACGCAAGGTAATCAAAAATAAGTCCACTCCTTTCCTAAAACTGAAAGCCTCTTCGCAGAACGAAGAGGCTTTTTCACTAGTTTCAGCCGTTCTTCATCTGCCAGGATGGTAATCCTGCAGGAATTGGCACCGTTTCGCAAAGCGATGGTTGCCGCGGCTTCATCGGGCCAGTCCCTCAGCCAACTCTTGATGAAAAACCAATATTCGGTTGATGGAAAAAATATTATCACAAGACATTCTAAGATGTCAATAGTTTTTATACCTTAAAATACCATTTATTTTAAGACGCTAAAGACTCACAGAAATAAAGGAAAATACGAGTGAGGGGCGAATATACTGGTAATAATCGGAATAGCTGCCTCAGATACGAAAGGAGCGAAGTCAAATGCCGGTGAACCCCAAAATTCAGGATGCACTCAGCGATCAGCTTGTCGAGGCGATTTTATTATTAAAAACCAGGGAAGAGTGCTATCAGTTTTTTGAAGATATTTGCACCATTGCCGAGATTAAGGCAATGGCGCAGCGACTCGAGGTAGCCCGCATGCTCAAAGAAGGCTATATATATGATGATATTGTCGAGCAGACAGGGGCGAGTACCGCGACGATCAGCCGGGTGAAACGCTGTTTGTATTACGGGGCGGATGGCTATAAGATTATTCTCGAACGGCTTGCGAATGCGACAGAGCAGGCTGCATCGAAGGAACAGGAGTAAAATGCCATGAGCCGACAGAATTTTGCGCCCCAGATACCCTATGGCACACGTGACTTTTTGCCCCGAGATGCCAGGCGCAAACGTGAAGTGGAAACAACGATCGCCGGCCTTTTCGCACGCTGGGGTTATGATGAAGTTGTAACGCCAACTTTTGAATATCTTGACGCCTTGACGACAGGCGTAGGCGGCGACATTCAGCATAACATGTTCAAGTTTCTCGATAAAAATAACCGCATCTTGGCGCTGCGGCCGGATATGACAGCGCCGATTGCGCGGGTGGCGGCGACCCGTCTCACACAGGAAGAATGGCCGCTGCGGCTGTTTTACCTGACCAATGTGTTTCGCTACGAGCAGGCACAGGCGGGCAGACAATGTGAGTTTTATCAGGCCGGCGTCGAACTGATGGGCAGTCCGGGAGCGGGCGCCGACGCGGAGATTATAGCGCTGGCGGCCGAAGCCATGCTTGACGCGGGATTAAAACAATTTCAGATCAGTTTGGGCCAGGTTGAATTTATTAATGGTATTATGGACGAATATGAACTGGGAGCAACCGAGCGTCAACAGTTAAAAACGTGCATGGTATCACGGGATTTGGTGGGATTAAGCGAGATGGTGGCTGCCAGCCGCTTATGCGCCGCATCGCAGCAACTGCTGAGGGATATTCCGGTGCTTCACGGCAAACGGGAGATACTGAAACAGGCTTATACACGGGTGAATAACACAGTGAGCCGGCGGGCGCTGGACAATTTGTCCGAGATTTACTGCCTGCTGGAGAGTTACGGCGTCAGCGAGTACGTTAACTTTGACCTGGGACTCATCCGTGATTTTGATTACTATACCGGCATGGTTTTCGAGGGATATACGCCAGGATTGGGTTTCCCGGTCTGCGGCGGCGGGCGGTATGACCGGATGCTGGCCTTTTTTGGCATGGATTGTCCGGCTACCGGTTTCGCGCTGGGGATCGAACGGCTGCTCCTGGCCATGGAACGGCAAGGCCTGAAAACTGTTGGTGACAGTCGAGGGATTTATGTGGCCTGGCGGGAGGGGATGCTTAATGCGGCCATTGCGGCTGCCGGAGCGCTGCGCAGTCAGGGGCACATGGTTGAGCTTGCGCTTCATGCCCAGTCTGCGGCAGAAGCAGAAGCGTTCAGGCAGCGAAAACGGTTTGCCAGGCTTATATATTGCGAGTAAAAAAGGTTCCGGTGCATGCCGGAACCTTTTTTAATAACCTTTGTGTTTGTCAATAATATTGAGCATCTCCCGGCCATTTACATAGCGGGCCAGATTATCGGCAAAAAGTTTAATTGCCCGATCAAGATAATAAGGGGACAGTGCGGCTAAGTGCGGCGTAATGATAACATTCTCCCGCTCCCACAGCGGACTTTCTTCCGGTAATGGTTCATTCTCGAAAACATCGAGACCGGCACCGGCGATTAACCCTTGCTCCAGGGCAGTTATAAGGTCTGGCTCGTTAACAACCGCTCCCCTGGCAATATTAAAGAAATAGGCAGTAGGTTTCATGGCCTGGAAATGCTCCAGACGGAAGTAGCCTTTCGTATCTTCGGTGAGCGGCAAAGCGACAACCACAAAATCGCATAACGGCAGCATTTCATGCAGTTGATCCGCCGGGTACAGTTTGTCGACAAACAGTTCTGTAGTAACCGCGCGTTTGGTAGCAACGACATTCATGCCAAGTCCTTTGGCTTTTTTGGCAATTTCACGCCCGATACTTCCCAAACCAATGATGCCCAATGTTTTTTCATGAAGTTCATCAGTCGGCACACGGCGCCATTTTTTCGCCGCCTGTTGTTTTAACAGCAGGTGAAGGCCCCGTGTAAAGGTAAGCATCATGGCAAATATGTGTTCTGAAATCGGAATGCCGTGAATGCCGCGCGAGTTGGTAAGGATGATGCCGCTATTTTGCATTTCAGGGAATATCAAAGTTTCTACGCCTGCACTGAGCGCATGCAGCCACTTGAGTTTAGCGGCGCGTAAAAACAACGGACGTATATCCATCCAACCCCAGGCGACGAGGATATCAGCATCTGCAATATATTGTCCGGCTTCATCCAGTTCGCAGCTGATTACCGCTATATCATCAGCAACACTATGGATCATGGTCTTATGACGTTCGGCCAATTTATTTAATATCAGGATAGTAGGCACTGGCGCAACCTCCTTTGAGTACTTATTTTTTACCAATCATTTCTACAACTATGCAAAAAAATCCTACAAAGGGGGATTGACGAGTAAAAATCTCAATGATACCATATTAATATGTTAATACTTTAACATAATGAAGTAAAGTGGTGGACAAATGACATCGAGCGATATGAATTACCTGACAATAGCGCTGCCCAAAGGCAAACTGTTTGCGCCGGCCGCCGGTCTCTTAGCTCAGGCAGGGTATACGGCCGCAGGTCTGAAAGAAGATTCGCGCAAACTCGTATTGGTCAATGAGGAGAGCAAAACTAAATTTATTATTACCAAGACATCGGATTTGCCCACTTATGTGGAGTACGGCGCCGCTGACATCGGCATCATCGGCAAAGATGTACTGCTTGAGGAAAACAAGGATGTATATGAACTGCTTGATCTCAAATTCGGTCTTTGCCGAATGATGATGGCTGTACCAGCCGGTTTGCGGCGCGAGAAACTGACCGATTACACGCATATGCGTGTCGCCACCAAGTATCCGCACACTGCCGAACAGTTTTTTTACAGCGCCGGGATGCAGATGGAGATCATTAAGTTGAACGGATCAATCGAGCTGGCGCCAATCGTCGGACTGGCGGAAGTGATTGTTGACCTGGTGGAAACAGGGCGTACCCTTAAGGAAAATAACTTGGTGGAAATTGCCCAGATCCATTCGTCTACCGCCCGCTTCATCGCCAACCGCGTCAGCTATAAGATGAAGTTCGCCCGTATCAATGCCCTGGTGGAACGACTAAAAACACTAATCGAAAGCGAGAAACTGCAATGAAAAGATTAGCCACCAATATTAGCGGTGCTGCAATTGCCGGAGCATTAGTAAAACCGTCATTTGAAGCTGTGGAGCTTAGCGATAAAATGAAGGAGCGTATTCGCGCCACTTTCGGCAAAGATATGACGGCTGCGGAGATCGTGGCAATGATCGTTGCCGATGTAAAATGCGAGGGGGATAAGGCGCTTTTACGCTATACCCGGCTGATCGACGGTGCTGAGTTAACCCCGGCGACGCTGGAAGTATCTGCAGAGGAATATGAGCAGGCTTTTCGCCGGATTGATGCGGCGGTCTTGGCGTCCATCCGCCTGGCGGTTGGCAATGTTAAGAAATATCACCAGGAGCAACTGCCGAAATCATGGCTTACGTACCGGGAGCATGGCGCAGTGCTAGGGCAGAATTGCCTGCCGCTTGAGCGGGTAGGAATTTATGTTCCGGGCGGCAGCGCCGCTTATCCCTCATCCGTTATCATGAATGCCGTACCGGCAGCGGTCGCCGGCGTTCGGGAAATTATCATGGTTGTTCCGCCCGCCCGCGACGGCAGTGTCAATCCCTATGTATTAGCTGCGGCACGGGAGGCCGGGGTTTCCCGGGTATTTAAAGCCGGCGGCGCGCAGGGAGTGGCCGCGCTGGCTTTTGGAACTGCAACGGTGCCAAAGGTTGACAAAATTACCGGGCCGGGCAATATCTTTGTTACGCTGGCGAAAAAGGCAGTCTATGGCTACTGCGACATCGATATGCTGGCCGGACCCAGCGAAATCCTTATCGTTGCCGATAAAACGGCTGATGCCGGGTTTATTGCCGCCGATATGCTCAGCCAGGCCGAACACGACCCGCTTGCTTCCAGCGTACTTATTACCGATGACGCTGAATTAGCCGACCGGGTCGAACAGGAAGTAGAGCTTCAGTTAGCCAAGCTGCCCCGCCAGGAGATTGCGCGGGAAGCATTGGAACGAAACGGCCTAATAATCGTCACCCGCGATATCCGGGAGGCAATGGAGCTTGCCAATGTGGCCGCGCCGGAACACCTGGAAATATTGACTGCTGAACCATTTTCGCTGCTGCCGTTGGTGCGTCACGCCGGAGCGGTATTTCTTGGGCCTTATTCCCCCGAGCCGCTCGGCGATTATCTGGCCGGACCCAATCATGTGCTGCCGACAGGCGGTACGGCCAGATTTTACTCCGTGCTTAACGTCGAGACTTTTATGAAAAAAACCAGTATTATCGCCTATACAAAACAGGCGCTGCAGGCAGTCAGTGCGGATGTCATCCGGCTGGCAGAGGCCGAAGGGCTTGCTGCTCATGCCAACGCTGTCCGCGTAAGAGGTGAGAGACCGTGAAACTGTATTTCCGTGAGGGACTTGATTTATTAAAGCCGTATGCGGTAGACGAAGCAGCGTGGCGCATTAAGGTTGACGCCAATGAAATGCCGGACGGATTTAGTCCCGATATTGCCGAACAGGTCAACAAAGCCATGACAAAGGTTGCGTTAAACCGCTACCCGGAAATAGCGGCGATAAGTTTGCGGCAACTGCTGGCAGCAGACCTTGGCGTCGAACCGCAAAACGTACTGGTAGGCAATGGCTCAAGCGAGCTGCTGGGGGCTTGTTGCTACGCTTTTGGCGGCAGGGGGCGCTGCATCGTTTATCCCAGCCCATCTTTTTCCATGTATGAGGTATACGCCCGCTTGGCAGACTGTGAAGCCGTACCGGTTGAGCTTACGCCGGAATTTCAAGTCCCGGCGGAAAAAGTGATCGAAGCAGCGCAAAAGAAAGCGGCAAGCCTCGTGATTCTGTGCAACCCCAATAATCCGACCGGCACAGTAATGTCGGCGGCGGATATTGAGTATATTGTGCGCAGCTTGGATTGTCCGGTGGTCGTGGATGAAGCGTATTATGAATTTTTCGGTGAGAGTTGCTTAAGTCTATTGCCCAAGTATGGCAATCTGATTGTCGCCCGCACTTTTTCCAAGGCTTACGGCCTGGCCGCCGCCCGGGTAGGTTATCTTGTCGGCGGCAGTGAAGCTCTGGCGGTCATTGGCAAAGTGCTGCTGCCCTATCATGTCAATGCCTTGTCTTTGGCCGTCGCCGAAGCGGTTTACCGGCAAAAAACGGCGGTCTTAGCCGCAGTGCAGAGGATTGTTGCCGAACGTGAGCGCATGGCGCAATCGCTTGGTGCCATGGACGGCATCACGGTATATCCATCCCAAACCAATTTCCTGCTGCTTAAGACGGACAGAACGCCGGAATTGACGGCAGCTTTCAGCCGGCAGGGCATCGGCGTGCGGGATTTCAGCAAATACCCCGGCTTGGCAGGCTGCATCCGTATTACGGTAGGCAGTGAAAGGGAAAACCGGGCGGTAATATCCACGATTGCCAATTTTTTCGGACAAACGGCTAAGGAGGTTGGCAGATGAATAGGATTGGCGCGCTGGAACGGCGCACTTTAGAGACCAATATCAGTATAACGCTCAAGCTGGATGGCAGCGGCAACGCCGACATCACGACCGGCATCGGCTTTTTCGATCACATGCTGATCTTATTTGCCCGGCACGGGTTATTTGATCTAACAGTTAAAGCTGAGGGAGATCTTCATATTGATGCGCATCATACAGTAGAAGATACCGGCATCGTGCTGGGGCAAGCGCTAAGTCAGGCGCTTGGCGACAAAAGCGGCATCAGGCGGTACGGAACCGCTTTCGTTCCGATGGATGAAGCGCTGGCGATGGTATCGCTCGATATTAGCGGCAGACCGTTCCTGGCTTATGATGTCAGCATCAGCGCCGCCAAAGTCGGCGGCTTTGACACAGAACTGCTGGAGGAATTTCTGCGCGCATTGGCGGTGCATGCTGGCTTAACGCTGCATGTACGGCTGCTGGCCGGGAAAAACGCCCATCATATCATCGAAGCCGTGTTTAAGGCTCTCGGACGCGCGCTTGACGAAGCTTCCGGCAGAGACGCGCGCATCGGTGGCGTCATGTCAACCAAGGGGATGTTGTTATGATTGCGGTTATTGATTACGGGATGGGAAACCTGTATAGTGTCGAAAAAGCTTTTCTTAAACTGGGCGCTAAGGTGACGGTGACCAGTGACCCGCGGGTAATCAGCCGCGCCGGCAAGGTGGTTTTGCCGGGAGTGGGCGCATTCGGCGATTGTATGGCCAATCTGAAAAAGCACGGACTGATCGAGGTGATCCGGGAGGCTGTAGTCCGTGATATTCCTTTTTTGGGTATTTGTCTGGGGTTGCAGCTTTTATTTGAAGGCAGTGAAGAGGACCCTGGCATAGCAGGTTTGGGCATTCTGCCGGGTATTGTGCGGCGTATCGATGCGCCGGGACTAAAGGTGCCTCACATGGGCTGGAACAGCCTGGATTATCGCGGCGCAAGCCTGCTGTATCGCAATCTGCCGCCGCAATCCTTCGTTTACTTCGTGCATAGTTACCATGCCCTTCCCACCGATACCTCGCTTATCACGGCTACAACCGACTACGGCGGCCCGGTTACCGCCTCGGTGGGACGCGGTAAACTGCAGGCCGTACAGTTTCATCCGGAAAAATCAGGCGCGGTCGGCATGAAGATTTTAAGCAATTTTAAGGATCTGATGGAATGATTGTATTCCCGGCAATTGATATACGCGGCGGCAAATGTGTAAGGCTGACGGAAGGGCGGTTTGATCAGGAAACGGTATTTGCCGATAATCCAGTTGATATGGCGCGGCGTTGGCAGACAGAAGGGGCGGAATATCTACACATTGTTGATCTTGATGGCGCATTGGCGGGGCAGCCGGTAAATACTGAAACAATTAAATCTATCATCCGGTCAGGTAATATTCCGGTGCAGCTTGGCGGCGGTATCCGCT
>JAOACF010000120.1 GCA_026417995.1 Negativicutes bacterium | reverse complement strand
AGCCGTCGGGGTGGCGGCGCCATGAGCCCAGATGAACCTCGTAGATCAGCATGGGGCTGTCATAAGGTGAATACCGTGCTTGTTTTTCCCGCCAGTCGCCGTCATGCCATGCGTAATCAAGCCGCCATACTTTAGACGCCGTGCCGGGAGGCTTTTCGCTGTAAAAGGCAAAGGGGTCGGCTTTTAGCCGGATTTCGCCGCCGGCAGTGTGAATTTCGTATTTATAGAGGTCGCCTGCGGCCGCGCCTGGGATGAAAAGCGTCCATATGCCGGAATTGCCGACAGGCTTCATGGGTGATTTGCATCCATCCCAGCCGTTGAAGTCGCCGACAACGGCAACGTGTCTGGCGTTGGGCGCCCAGACCGCAAACCGCACGCCTGCCGTTTCCTGCTGGCAAGTTAAGTGTGCGCCAAGCAGCCGGTAACTGTGACAATGGCTGCCTTCCGCAAAAAGGTAAAGATTGTATTCATCCGGTTGTAGCAGTTGCATTTTCTCCGCCGCCATAACAAAAGATGACAAAGATTTAAAGGCTGATAATTCAGCAACGGCATTATTATGCCCGCAGGCGATAATTTAATAACAATGCCGCCGCGCCGGCAGGAAAATTTTTAGGTTGTCTGCCAAGCTTCAGGTCCTGTTGCCGGGTGAGCACAAAGCCGCTTGTTCCTCCCGACCTGATTTGTTAAAATTAGGTAAGAACGGTAGCGTTTAAAGCGAGGTTTGACATGAAAAAACACTTAAAAAACTCGGCGAAGCGGGTTGGCTTGCCCCCCGGCACCTTGCTGCACGTCGGCGAGCTCAGGGCGGCGCAAGTTTCGGTGCGGCAACTGGAATACGGTGAACTCGATTGCCGGGAACAATGGCTTGACCTATCAGAACTCAAGTCATGCTATAACCCTATGGCTAAAGACCGGGTGAACTGGCTGCACATTGCCGGCCTGCACGGCGTCAGCGCCGTGGAAGAAATCGGCGCTTGCTTTAATCTGCACCCCCTTGTCCTCGAAGACATTTTAAACACCGGCCAGCGCCCCAAGCTTGACGACTATGGCGATTATATCTTTCTTGTCGTCAAAGTCATTTACCGCCCGGCCGCCGGCGAGGCGACAACCGAGCAAATCAGCATTGTGCTGGGCGAAAACTTTGTCCTTTCCTTTCAGGAAACCGACTACGACTTATTTGCGCCTGTTCGCGAACGGATCAAAAGCGGCAAGGGCCGCATTCGCCGGTTGGGCGCCGATTATCTTGCTTACTCGCTCCTAGATACCATAGTCGACAATTATTTTGTTATTTTGGAAGAAATGGGAGAACGGCTGGAACTCTGGGAAGACCGGCTGATTATTGATCCTGACCGGGACATTCTGGCCGAGGTATACTCGCTGAAGACGGAGATGCTCTTCCTGCGTAAAGCCATTTGGCCGCTGCGCGAAGTCGTCAACGCCCTAGAACGCGGCGAATCGCGGCTGTTTCGCGATACAACGCTGCTTTACCTGCGCGATGTCTATGACCACATCATTCAAGTCATTGACACTGTCGAGACCTACCGCGATATGGTTGCAGGCATGCTGGACATCTACCTGTCAAGCGTCAGCCATAAACTCAACGAAGTCATGAAGGTCCTGACAATCATCTCCACTATCTTTATTCCGCTCACCTTTCTCGCCGGCGTCTACGGCATGAATTTTAAAAATATGCCCGAGCTGGAGTGGCGGTGGGGCTATGCCCTTTTCTGGGCGGTCATTATCATCGCCGGTCTGGCAATGGTCAGGTATTTCAGAATTAAGAAGTGGATGTAAAATGTCTTTTTCCAATGCCTATGAATCACGTGCACTGTTCAAAAGCAAGGATTGGCTAGGCGACGGAGTGTACGTGGCCGCAGGCGTACTGTTCTTGTACGTTGAGGATCGCGGACACTCTGGCAACAACGCCAGACGCAGCTTTTCAACAGTTCCAATGTATTAGAGACAAGATATTATATGGGGCTGGGGTCCTATAACATTTAGGCCCCCTCCCCCTTTTCATTTAAGGCTCAGGTCTGATGAGAACGCCCGGCAAGTGCGGTACAATAGACGTAAGCAAGTAGTTTTAAGCCGGGAGGGAATTTAATCGTGGCCAAGCTGTCAAGCAAAGCGCTGCTGGGCGTAGCCGTGTTTTTAAGTCTGATTACATCCATACTGGTATACAATTATCTGCAAAACGCGACGCAGCAGACGGCCAAAGCGAGCCTTCCCGTTGTTGTCGCCAAAGTGGACATCCCGCCGAAGACGGCAGTGACGCCGGACATGATCCGGGTCATGAACGTACCGGAGGAATATTTACAGCCGGGTGCGGTGCGCGAGCAGCAATTGGTAGTAGGCATCACCACCCGCGAACACATTGTAGCCGGAGAGCAGATTACCGAGCGCCGACTGGTGCTGCAGGGCAAGTCGGCCGGATTTTCCGGCATTATTCCCAAAGACAAGCGCGCAATTACGGTAGCGGTTACCGATGTTACGGGCGTTGCCGGATTTATTAAGCCGGGCGACTATGTGGATGTTCTGGCTACTTTTGACCAAAACGCGGCCGGCGATAATGTCAGCCATCTCATTCTCCAGAACATACTGGTACTGGCCTTCAATCACGACACCGAAGCCGGCGTCGCCAATCCGGCGGATAAAGAGAGAAAGGAAGCCGCCGGCGTTAAGCATTCAACCGTAACATTGGCGGTAACCCCCGATGAGGCAGCCAAAATAACGCTTACCGAAGAAAAAGGCAAACTGCGCCTTGCGCTCAGGCCCTATACTCCGGCGCAAAGCATTGCCATCACCAGTGCCGTGACGCCCCGGGATGTGGTCGGCGAACATGCGCCGGTCAATAAAGAAAGCGCGACGCCGGCTAGCCCGGCCCCCCAGCCTTCCAAGCCGGAGGCCGGCGGCAAAGGCATTGTTGTCATACGCGGCGCCAAAATGGAGACCATTCCGGTAAACTGATAGGGAAACCATACCGTTGGAAAAGAGGGAACGAGGATGGATATAAAGCGTGTCGGCATTATCACTTTTTTGGTTGCAGCTCTGTTCTTTTGCGCCGCGCCGCTTAGTCAAGCCGCTGATAAATTGGAAGTCGCAGTCAACCAATCCCGTATCTTGAGCTTTGCCGGCGTAGAGCGGGTCGCGGTGGCTAACCCGGAAATTGCCGATGTGGTAGTGGTTTCCGGGACCGAAATCATGCTGGTCGGCAAAGCGTCCGGCATCACCAATGTCCATGTCTGGACAGCAGGCAGCCGTCAAAGCTATATAGTTGAAGTAGCGAAAGAAGATACGCCGATTGCCGGCGAGATCAAGTATATCCTGGGTTACCCGGACGTGAGGGTGACTAAGATCGGTAAAACCATTATCCTAGAGGGAACGGTCAACGACCGCTATCAAAAAGACCGGGCAGCGCAGGTAGCTGGCGCTTATGGCGAAAAAGTAGTCAATCTGCTGGAGCTTACCAGGCCGGTTCAGGTCAAGATTGAAGCCAAGGTGCTGGAGATCAACCGTACCAACGCCAAGGATCTCGGCATCAAGTGGGGAGAACGCTATATTGATAAGTTCGGTGTTGACCAGTACGGAAATTTTACGGCAGAATATCATGATAACCCGCCGGGTGTGTTCGGCGGCGGACAACTGGAATTCAACCCGATAAACTCGAAGGCATGGGGCAACCTGGGAACATTCCGGCCGATTAACACGGTAATTGACGCGCTTGTCAAGAAGGGTGACGCCAAAATCCTTTCCCAGCCCAACATTATTACTTTGAGCGGCGACAAAGCCAATATTCTGGTTGGCGGGCAAATCCCCGTTCCGGTTGCCAGCATGACCGGCGCTATTACGGTAGACTGGAAAGATTACGGCATCAAGCTGGAGATTGAACCTTCAGTCAACGCCGACGGATTGATCAACAGCAAGATCAAGGCGGAAGTAAGCGACCTTGACTGGAGTTCGTCGCATCAGATCGTACTCAGCGCCAACCTGAGAATACCGCCCATCACCACCCGCAAGGCCGAAGCTTCGATAGCCTTGTCTTCCGGGCAAACCATGGCTATTGGCGGCCTAATTGCCAATAAGACGGAAGAAAACCTCATGCGGGTGCCGTACTTATCTGAAATTCCGGTGCTCGGCAAACTGTTCCGCAGCAAGTCGTTCAGCCGGGGCGAGACCGAGCTGATAATTCTCATTACGCCAACTATCATTAATCCGGCAGAGTATCTGCCGCAGACCACAACCGGCATGCAGGAGTTTAGCAAGCAAGACCCGTGGGGAGGTAAAAACAATGAGCGCAAAGATAAGGGTGCTAATCGCTGACGATATCGCGGCAACGCGGCAAAACGTCACCAAGCTGCTGGAGTTTCACCCTGAGGTAAGCATTGTGGGGGAAGCGGCTACGGCGGAAGAAGCCATTCGCAAGGTGCGGTCGGTTAAGCCGGATATCATATTAATGGATATTAACATGCCGGGGATGGATGGTATAAGTGCCACCGAGATCATCACCGCCGAGGTTCCTGACACCAGCATTATTATTATGAGTGTCCAGGGCGAGCAGGAATACTTAAGACGGGCGATGATCGCCGGCGCGAAAAACTACCTGGTTAAACCGTTTACCGGCGATGAGCTGCTGCAGGCGGTCAAGCAGGTTTATGCCAATGAACAGAAACGGCGCAAAATAGTAAAATTCGAACCGCGCATGCAGGAGATGGGCAAGGTCATCACTGTTTTCAGCACCAAGGGCGGTATCGGCAAAACGACCATTGCCACCAACCTTGCGGTAGCGCTGGCGGCGAAAACAGACGCCAAAGTGGCAATTGTCGATGCCGATTTACAGTTCGGCGACGTCGGCCTGTTTCTTAACGTTATACCGCAAGCCACTATCGCCGATCTGGTGCGTGACATCGAGCACCTGGACGATAAGCTGCTGGAAGGGTATCTCGCGCCGCACAATTCGGGCGTGAAGGTGCTGCCCGCGCCGCTGCGCCCGGAGCAGGCCGACACGGTCACCGGCGCTCACCTGGCGCAAATCCTGAAAACGCTGCGCACAATGTTCCAATATATTGTTGTCGATACCGCGCCGTCCTTTAATGACGCCATGCTTGCCGTGCTGGACGCATCTGACCACATCATGGTCATCTCGGCTATGGACTTGCCGACAATCAAAAATGTAAAACTGTGCCTGGAAATTATGGAAACGCTTGATTATGGCGAGGACAAGATCAAGCTTGTTCTCAACCGCGCCAATGCCGACAGCGGCATGGATATCCGCGAGGTCGAGCAAAGCCTGAGGCATCCCTTTGCCGCTACGCTGCCGAGCGACGGCAAAACGGTGGTGGCCTCGGTGAATCGGGGAATTCCCTTTGTTATCAGCAACCCTGATATGCCGGTTGCCCAAAGCGTCTTTAACCTGGCGAAGACCATTGCCGGCGGCTATTGGCAGGAACCGCAGGCAACGGAAACCGGCGGCGTGGTGCAAAAATTGAAACGACTGCTGGGCTAAAGGAGGGGAGCGCAATTGGCGCTGGTTATCGCCGCCGCGGTGTTTGCGGCCACATTCACCGTTATCCTATTGATCTGGACGTATGCCGGTTCCGGCAAGCGCGGTATTGTGGCCCGCTTGCATCAATATGTTGCCGCGCCACAGCCGGTGCCAGCCGCTGGCCGCGCGCTGGGCGAGCGGAAGCTCTCGGGATTGCGGTCGCTGCTGCGCAAGCTGAGCAAGTACTTTGAAAGCCCTCAGTGGGGGCGGCTCATTGAACACAAATTGATTCAGGCCGGCTTGCCGCTCAAAGGCTCCGAATTTATTGCCATCTGCATGATTGCGGCGCTGAGCGGGGCCGCCCTGCTGCTTGCCTTGTCCGGCGGCCGCCTGGGAGCGGCGTTTTCCGGCATGGCTGCCGGGCTTATTTTGCCTGTTCTTTTCCTGCGGCTTAAAATTCAGCGGCGGCTGAAAGCGTTTAATGCCCAGCTCGGCGATGCGCTGATTTTGATAGCCAATTCGCTGCGTACCGGCTACAGTTTTCTGCAGGCGGTCGAAATGGTGGCGCGGGAAATGCCGCCACCCATCGCGCATGAGTTTAGCCGGTTGCTCAAGGAGATGAATTTGGGGGTGGTTGCCGAGGATGCTCTCAACAATATGGCCAAGCGGATGAACAGCGATGACTTGGATTTGGTTATCACCGCCGTTGTCATTCAACGCCAGGTAGGAGGCAATCTTGCGGAGATCCTTGACAATATTGCGGTCACGATTCGCGAACGGGTAAAGATTAAAGGGGAAATCCGGACGCTGACCGCTCAGGGCCGCATCTCGGGCATCATTATCAGTGCCCTGCCTGTTTGCATTGGCGGCTTTATCTACCTCATCAATCCCGAATACATGCGGCTTTTGTTTGTGCATCCCTTAGGCCGGCTGATGCTGGTACTTGCCGTGATGAGTCAGGTTTTCGGGATTATTATGATCCGCCGCGTAGTCAGTATAGAGGTGTAGGAGGGGCAGCCCCCCGGCTGTGGACAAAGCCATGAGGAGGCGGAGATCGCCGCGCTGTTACTTGCGATGACACCGGAGAATATTGTCATTGCGAGCTCCGAAGGACCGTGGCAAGCGCATATTTTCGCTTTTGTCAACAGCGCGGGGAGACGTACCCCTCCTTTAGTTATTAAAAGAGGTTTTCCGCGGCTGGCGGCGAAAATGCCAATATCATTCCAAGCTGAAGGGTTGAACTTATGGTGAAGGTAGACGTAAAAGCACTCGACCGTATTGTCAAACAAACAATTTCCGCAATTGAAAAAGGCAAATCCCAGATTTTTGACATATATGAGGCCGCCCGCAATGAGATGGAGAATGTCCGGCGCGACTTGGAGCGGGTTAAGCAGGAGACTGCCGATCTTATCTTCCGGGTGGATGAACTGGAAAAGCGGGAGCGGCGTTCCCGGCTACGCCTGGTGGAAGTCAGCCGCAATTTTCGCGTTTATAGCGAGGAGGACATAAAGGCGGCTTATGAAGAAACCAGCCGGCTGCAGGTTGAACTGGCCGTGGCGCGCGAGCAGGAACTCAACCTCAGGCAGCAGCGCGATAACCTGGAAATTCGCCTAAAGCAGTTAAAACTAACGGTGCAGAAGGCCGAAGATCTTGTTTCGCAGGTGGGCGCGGCGCTGGGCTATCTCGGCAGCCATATGGGCAGTGTGGTGACTTCGCTGGAAACCCTGCAGCAAAAGCAAATGTTCGGCGCCAAGATCATCAAAGCGCAGGAAGAGGAACGCCGGCGCGTCGCCCGCGAGATCCACGACGGTCCGGCGCAGGCCATGGCCAATGTCGTTTTCCGTGCCGAAGTCTGTGAGCGGCTGATTGACAGCGACATCGAGCGGGCGAAGCTGGAACTTAAAGATTTGCGCGAGCAGGTGAAAACATGCCTCCGGGAGACGCGCAAAATTATTTTTGATCTGCGGCCGATGACGCTTGACGACTTGGGGCTTGTGCCAACCATTCGGCGGCTGTTGGAATCGCTGAAAGAACGCACCGGGCTATATACCGAGATCAAGGTGCTGGGGGAAGAAAAGCGGCTTGACAGCCACTTTGAGATTGGAGTATTCCGCATCATCCAGGAAGCGCTCACTAATATCGAAAAACATGCCAGAGCCAAGCAGGCGCTGGTGCGCATTGAATTCAGAACCAATCTGTTGTCGGCCATAATTGAAGATGACGGCGTCGGCTTTGATGTGCAGGAGCAGGCGGGGGATGAGAGCTTTGGCCTGGTGGGCATGAAAGAGCGCATGGGTCTGCTTGGCGGCGACGTTACGCTAAAATCCGTTAAAGGCAAGGGCACGCAGGTCTTTATCCGGGTGCCGCTGAAATAGGACTATCCTCCCTGTGGGTTGGTGTCGACGCCTGGGACCAGACGCCTTTGGTGATTGAGACCAGACGCCTAAGCAGAATGAGACTTAGGGTCGATGGCAGCGGCAGCAC
>JAOACF010000119.1 GCA_026417995.1 Negativicutes bacterium | reverse complement strand
TGGTAACAATACGGCAAGGGCTCAGCCAGTTCGGGCTGGGGACGATTGAGACCGTCCCGGGGGCGTCAGGCGGCGTACGTTTTCTGCCTTGCCGCTCGCCGGAAGGCACGAACAAGCTCTTAAGCGAAATTGCCGAAAAGTTGTCTTCGCCGGAGCGGTTAA
Source organism: Negativicutes bacterium (assembly GCA_026417995.1). GTDB lineage: Bacteria > Bacillota > Negativicutes > Sporomusales > JAOACF01 > JAOACF01. The sequence continues at coordinate 7,980 of JAOACF010000119.1, read as the reverse complement.
TACCCGGCGGCTTTCTCTATATGTCCGATATTTTGTTTACGCCTCATTTTATGGCCCGGGTAGGCGAAATTTTTATGACCCGCTTTTATCATCTCCGTCCCGACTGTATCATGACGGTGGAAACCAAAGGCATTCCGCTTGCTTTAGAAACCGCCCGCGCGTTTAATTTGCCGCTGGTCATCGCCCGCCATGACAGCCGGGTAACCGAGGGTTCTTCGGTAAATATCAATTATGTCTCCGGGTCATCGCGGCGCATCCAGACCATGTCGCTGCCGCGCCGGGCGATTCAGCCGGGCGCGAAAGTGCTGATAATCGACGATTTTATGAAAGCCGGCGGCACTGCCCGGGGCATGGTTGACTTAGCGCATGAGGTCGGGGCGGAAGTTGTCGGCATCGGCGTTTTGGTAGCAACCGCCGAGCCTGCCGTCAAGCTGGTGGAAGAGTATCAGGCGCTGCTTATCTTGCATGACGTGGATGAGCATACTAAGAAAACAGATATCCGGCCGGTCTTAATCTGAAGGCCGCCGCGGCAGCGCCCATTGGCGCTAAAATAAGTCTTTGGGTTTGTACAACAGCAATCTTGCCGCCACAGGAGGCTATAGTCCGATGAAACATGATATAACGCTGGAAAGCATTCAGCGCGCCCATGCCGCAATGCAGGGCATTGTGCATAAAACGCCGCTGGACCGCAGCCGCACCTTTAGCGCCATGACCGGCTGCGACTTGTATCTGAAGCTGGAGAACCTGCAGAAGACGGGATCGTTTAAGATTCGGGGCGCATACAATAAAATCAATTCGCTCAGCGATGCCGAAAAACAGCGCGGCGTTATCGCCGCTTCGGCCGGCAATCATGCGCAGGGGGTGGCGTTTGCCGCCAGCGCCGCCGGTATCCGCGCGACTATTGTCATGCCCGAGGTGGCGCCGCTCGCCAAAACAATGGCTACACGCGGCTATGGCGCCGAGGTGGTGCTGCATGGCTCGGTATATGACGAAGCATTCCAGAAGGCTGAGGCCATTCAGCAGGAAACAGGCCAGACTTTTATTCACGCCTTTAATGACGCGGCGGTTATCGCCGGGCAGGGGACGGTCGGGCTGGAGATTTTGTCCGAGCTGGAGGATGTCGCCGCCATTGTCGTGCCGATTGGCGGCGGCGGGCTGATTGCCGGCATTGCCCTTGCCGTTAAGGAACTGGCGCCGCATGTCAAGGTATACGGCGTCCAGGCCCAGGGAGCGCCGGCCATGTATATGTCCAAGCGTTTCCATGCGCTCAAAACCACGCCCGATGCCGTGACATTCGCTGACGGCATTGCCGTAAAAGTGCCCGGCGATTTGACTTTTTCCATTATTGAACGCTATGTTGACGATGTTTTTGTCATCGACGACGAGGCAACAGCCAGTACCATCCTGATGCTGCTCGAACGCGCCAAGCTCATGGTGGAAGGCGCCGGCGCGGTAAGCCTGGCAGCTGTCCTGCATGGGCGGATACCCAGCCGGGGCAAGATTGTCAGCGTTATTTCCGGCGGCAACATTGATGTCAACTTTATCTCCCGCATTATTGAGCGCGGTCTGGTAAAAGCCGGGCGCCGCGTCAAAATATCAACTTTGGTAGCGGACCGCCCCGGCTCTTTGCAGCGCCTGCTCTCAATCATCGCCCAGCAGCGCGCCAATGTCATTCATGTATATCATGACCGGGTGGAGCGCAATGTGCCCTTAAGCCAGGCGGTGGTAGAGATCAGCCTGGAGACGCGCGATTGGCTGCATACCGAAGAAATACTCGCTAACCTGCGCCAGGCGGGCTATACTGTCGAAATGATCTGAAATTAAACTGCGGGCAGGAAATGCTCGGTTAATGTCGAAAGAACAAGTTTTGGGTTTAGATTTGTTTTCAGGAGGACAAAGGATGGCTAAGTTAACCGCGATAATCTTGGCGGCGGGCAAAGGAACCCGTATGAAATCCGCGCTGCCGAAGGTACTGCATCGGGTGGGCGGCAGTCCTATGGTTCAGCACGTGCTGGACGCAGCCAGACAGGCCGGTGCCGAGCGGCAGATAGTGATCATCGGCTTTGGCGCGGACAGTGTGCGGGAGGCAATCGGCGATCAGGCCGAATTTGTCGTGCAGGCTGAGCAATTGGGGACAGGCCACGCTGTTATGCAGGCTCAGCAACTGCTTGCCGCAGCGCCGGGCACGGTAATGGTGCTGTGCGGCGATACCCCGCTGCTGCGCGGCGAGCTTCTCCGAAATTTATACCAGACTCACCGGGCGGTAGGCGCCAAAGCCACCGTACTGACCGCCGCTATGCCCGACCCTGCCGGCTATGGCCGGGTGATTCGGGGGCAGGATGGCCGGGTTCTCAGGATTGTCGAGCAAAAAGACGCATCGCCTGATGAACTGGCGGTCAGCGAAGTCAATACCGGCATTTACTGCTTTGAAACCAGAGAGCTGTTAAGCGCTTTGGCGGCAATTACGCCCAACAACAGGCAGGGCGAATATTATCTTACCGACGTGATTGGCATCCTGGTCGGTCAAGGCGATAAAGTATGGGCCCTGCCGGCCGAGGACTACCGGGAAACGCTTGGCATCAACTCCAGGGTGCAGCTCGCGGAAGCGGAAAAGATACTGCGGCTGCGCAAGCTGCGTGCGCTGATGGAAAACGGCGTGACCATAATGGATCCGGCGAGCACCTTTATCGATGAAGCGGTGACCATTGCGCCGGATACCATCATCTACCCGTTTACCTGGATTGAAGGCAGGTCGGCGATTGGGACGGGCTCGGTCATCGGTCCCAACACCCGTATCGAAAACACCGTTATCGGCGACAACGCCGCGGTTAGCTTTACTTATGCCCATGACTGCCGCATCGGCAGCGGCGTCACCGTGGGACCGTATGTGCACCTGCGTCCCGGGACGGTATTGGAAAATGGCGTAAAAGTCGGGAACTTTGTAGAAATTAAAAATACAAATGTTGGGGAAAATAGTAAAATACCGCACCTGAGTTATATCGGCGATACGGATATGGGGGCGCGGGTCAATATTGGCTCAGGAACCATCACCGTTAACTACGACGGCGTTTATAAACACCGGACAATCATCGAAGATGACGCCTTTATTGGCTGCAATACAAATTTGGTTGCTCCCGTGAAGATCGGCGCCGGCGCTTATGTGGGCGCCGGCTCGACAATCACCAAAGATGTGCCCCCCGATGCGCTGGGTGTCGCCCGGGCTCGTCAGGCGAATATCGAAGGGTGGGCCAAAAAACAAAGGTCGCGGAGGTAATAGAATGTTAGATAGTGAAAAAAGGCTGCGGATTTTTACCGGCAACGCCAACCCGGCGCTGGCGGAAGAAATCGCCAGGTATATGGGACTGGCCATAGGCGAAGCTTTTGTCGGCCGGTTCAACAACGGGGAAACCCAGGTAACTATTGACGAAAGCGTGCGGGGAACCGATGTGTTTGTCGTGCAGCCGACTTGCAGCCCGGTCAACGATACGCTCATGGAACTTTTGATCATGGTCGACGCTTTCCGCCGGGCATCGGCGCGGCATATTACTGCCGTTATTCCCTATTACGGGTATGCGCGTCAGGATCGCAAGACCAGAGGCCGGGAGCCCATTTCGGCGAAACTGGTCGCCAATCTGCTCACGACTGCCGGTGTGACCCGCGTGGTTACCATGGATCTTCACGCCGGCCAGATTCAGGGCTTCTTTGACATACCGGTGGATCATCTGCCGGGCGTACCCATTCTGGCTGAGTATTTTGCCGCGAAAAAACTGGAAGATCTGGTTGTCGTTTCGCCTGACCTTGGTGGCGTAACGCGGGCTAGGGCTTTGGCCGACCGACTGCATGCGCCCATTGCCATCATCGAAAAGCGCCGGCCTCTGCCCGGTGTTGCCGAGGTTATGAACCTGATCGGCCAAGTCGAAGGCCGGACAGCTGTGATTATTGACGATATTGTCGATACTGCCGGCTCGCTGACCGAAGGCGCCAAGGCGCTCATGCGTTTCGGCGCCAAGGAGGTCTATGCCTGCTGCACGCATGCCGTTTTGAGCAATCCGGCGGTGGCGCGCATCGAAGCTTCCGATATTACCGAACTGGTCGTAACCAATACCATTCCCCTGCCGGACGAGAAGAAGTCGCCGAAGATTAAAGTTCTCTCGGTCGCGCCGCTCTTAGCCGAGGCCATTGTCCGGATATTTGGCGAATTGTCCGTGTCCAAGCTGTTTGACGACTAAAGGGGCGCGGCAGCTGCAGCCTCAGCAGAGGTAAGTTATGAATGTTACGCACAAGATTACAATTGAACGGGCGGCGGTCGCCGATATACCGGCGATCGCGGCGCTGTTCACTGCAAGCTTTACCGAGAGTGTCCTCCACCACTGCGGCGTTTTGCCTAAGCCGCAGGCGATGGAGGATGTTTTTGCCTTGGTGCGTGAAGCCGAACCGGCGGCCGCACTTGTTGCCAAAGCGCACGGCGAGCTTGTCGGCTACTGTTTTGCGCCGGTCAGGCTGCCGCGCCTGTGGCTGAGAGCTATTTTGGGCGGCCACGTTGCCAAATGGGCGTGGCGGTGGCTGACTGGGCAGTACGGCTTTGGCTGGCGCCCGGTAAAGGTAATCGTGATGAACAAGATTGCCTTTTTGCGCTCGGCGCTTCAGCCGTCCCGGGCCGCCGGCGCGCGCATTTTATCGATAGCCGTGCGGGAGGACTGGCGAGGGAAAGGTGTGGCCGGGAGCCTCATGGACGAGGCCATCCGCTATTTTGCCGCAAACAAAACGCTCTGCGTCCGGCTGGAGGTCAGGCCGGACAATGCCGCAGCCATCCGTGTTTATGAGCGGTACGGCTTTGTGCCTGGCGGCAGCACGTTTGATTCGCAGGGTGAATGGCTTATTATGTTTAAAGAAATGGAGTAGGCGATGTTTGACGTAAAAATGCGGCTTGTCAGCATGCTCGGACTGCTGACGGTGATCGTCGTCTTTGGCTTGGTGCTTGATTATTTGCACGTCCTGCGGCGGCCGATGCGGCTGGGCCTGTGGCTGGCCGTCCTGGGCATCCTTTTTGGCTTTTTTCTGACATTGAGCGCGGTTTTGCCCGATAATACCGTCTTTGGCCCGGTGATTACCGAAGGACAAACAAGCCAAAAGATCGTGGCGCTCACCTTTGACGACGGTCCTTATCCCCCGTATACTGGGCAGCTCTTAGATGTGCTTAAGGAATACGACGTTCCTGCTACTTTTTTTGTTATCGGCAAGAATGCCGAAAAGCATCCGGAACTGATTCGGCGGATTGTGGCCGAAGGGCATCAGTTGGGCAATCATACTTATAGCCATATTGACCTGCTCAAGGCCGAGCCGGCGGAAGTCAGCCGGGAAGTGGAAAAAGCCGGCCGAGTAATCGCAGCCATTACCGGCGAAGCCCCGCAGATTGTCCGGCCGCCGCACGGCTTTCGCGATCCCGTCGTTCTGGATGTCATGAAAGAGCGAGGGCTAAAGGTTGTGGAATGGTCGGTGGCCAGCAGGGACTGGACCAATCCCGGGGTAAGCGTTATTGTCGAGCGGACGGTTAGCCGGGTGAAGAGCGGCTCGGTTATCCTGCTGCATGACGGCGACGGCGTAGCTGCCTCCGCTTCCCGGGCGCAGACGGTCGAGGCGACCCGCCATATCATCCGGGAACTCAAAGCGCAAGGCTACCGGTTTGTTACCGTGAACGAGATTTTAACCAAGCAGGAGGAACCATGAAACTGATCGTCGGCCTGGGCAATCCGGGGCAAGAATACAGCGCGACCCGGCACAATGTCGGTTTTATGGCTGTGGACGAACTGGCCGGGCGCTGGCAGGCGGCGGCTTGGCGCAGTCGCTTTGACGCGCTGGTGGCCGAGCATCGCGGCACCGAGCCGGTGCTTTTGGTCAAGCCGCAGACGTACATGAACCTGAGCGGAACGGCGGTGGCCGCGCTGGCGCGCTGGTACAAGCTGAAAACCGAAGACATTATTGTAATCTATGACGACCTCGATTTGCCTGTCGGCAAACTGCGCCTGCGCGGTCAGGGCGGCGCCGGCGGCCATCGGGGGATTGAGTCGCTCCTGGTTCATCTCGGCCAGGACACTTTTAGCCGGGTTCGCATCGGCATCGGGCGGCCGCCGCAAGGCTGGGAAACCGCCAATTACGTGCTGGGCCGCTTCGCGCCTGAAGAGCAGCCGCTTATCGTCGAAGCTGTCGGCAGGGCGGCAGACGCGGTCGAATATATATTGCGGCATGGCCTGGTAAAAGCCGGCAATGTCTTTAATAAATAAGGCGGCCTAGGCAACACAGGGAGGAGAAGCATATTGCAATTTACAGCTCTCTATGCCGACAGCAAGGGTGAAATTTATGACGCGCCGGGATACCGGGCGGTGGGTCGCAACGGGCGTGACCATGTCGTGCTGTCGCCGGAGGATATGATCCCGCTGCCGGAAGGGTCGGAACTGATGTATCTGCCCGGGCGTACGGCGCTCATGGCCGAGCAAGGCAAAATCGGTCCGGTGGCCGGGTCGCTGCTGGCGGTAGCGGCCGTTTTGCCGGTCGGCTACACCCGCACTCACCTTCCCGCATTTGCCGTGCAGCCGGGCGCGCCTGCCCTGCCGCTGTTTGGCTATACCGCCGTGGCGTCTTATAAGGATCGGCTGTATGCGGCGGCAATCAAAACTGATGACAATACCAAATGGCATCCCCATTGCTATAACACGCCGGATATCAAGCGCAAAGTGAAGGAACTGGCGAAGCGGTTTCCCGGCAACCGTCTGGTAAGCCACCTGGGGCGCTGTTCGCTCGAATGGCATTGCTGCACGGCGCAGAACTTGTTTTATCACCGCTGGGAAGCGGGCATTCCCGCTTCGCCGGTCTGCAATGCCAATTGTTTTGGCTGCATTTCGCTGCAGCCGGCCGAGTGCTGCCCGTCGCCGCAAAGCCGGATTGGGTTTACGCCTACGGCGGAGGAGATTGCCGCCATCGGCCGCTATCATCTGGAAGACGCCCCGGAGGCCATCATCAGCTTTGGCCAGGGATGTGAAGGTGAGCCGTCGCTGGCAGCCGCAACAATTGCCGCGGCGATACGACTCATACGGGAACAAACCTCCCGCGGCGTGATCAATATCAATACCAATGCCGGCTATACCGCAGGCATCCGGCAGCTTGTCGACGCCGGCTTAAACAGCATGCGCGTGAGCATTATCAGCGCCGTCGCTGAAACCTACAATGCCTATTACCGGGCGAATTACCGGCTGGACGACGTGCGCGCCTCCATTGCTTACGCTAAAGAGCGCGGCGTGTACGTGTCGCTCAATATGCTGCTGTTCCCGGGGCTGAACGACCGGCCGGAGGAAATGGCGGCATGGGGGCGGTTTATTACGGATACCTGCATTGACATGATCCAGCTGCGCAATCTCAACCTCGACCCTGACGCGCTGCTCGGCATCATGCCTGCCGCGCAGGCTAAACCATGCGGCGTGCGGCGCTTTGTCGCCTGGCTGCAAGAAGAATTTCCCCGCGTGGCGATTGGCAATTTTTCCAGGTTCAAAATCTTGCGTGAAGATAATGCGTGTGATATAATGATTTAGCATGTGACGCATCCTACGTTTCATCAAAGAGAGGTGCAAGATAAATGAAGGCCAAAATCCATCCAAACTACAACGAAGCGAAAGTTGTATGCGGCTGCGGCAACACGTTTACTTCCGGCTCGGTTAAGAAAGAACTGCGCGTAGACGTCTGCTCCAAGTGCCATCCGTTTTTCACCGGCCAGCAGCGCAACGTCGCCGCGGGCGGCCGCGTAGAGAAGTTCAATAAGCGTTACGGCCAAGTAGGCTAGGAGCCTGTTTAAGCAAGAATTCTCAGTTTATTATCTAAACCGGAGACTGCTGAAAAAGCTCCAGATGCTAGGCACGACGAGGATTTTCGCGGAGGCGTACTGGAGGTCCGCCCCGTGAGCTTCAACAAGACGTTTTTCGGTTACAAGTA
>JAOACF010000118.1 GCA_026417995.1 Negativicutes bacterium | reverse complement strand
GCGGCAAGGAGGGATAATCGACGTAGCCGAGATAATGCATGTTCGGGCTGGTAAAGGCCAGCCAATTTTGTTTTAACATGGGGCCGATAAAAGCAAACTCGTAGTCCGGCAGGAACCTGGCCATGACATTGATCAGGCTGAAATCCAGCCAGGGGGCGATGGCGCCGATATAGCCAATAACCGGTTTGCTGCCGTTTAAGGGGGCTATGTCCACAAGCTGCCGGATCTGGGCGGTTTTGAAATGCTCATAGTCGCAGCCGTTCGGCAGCAGGTGTATTTCTTTGCCGGTGAGCGAGTAAATGCGCTCTTTAAGCGAGCGCGCAGTTGCCAGAATGATATCAGCCTCTTGCGCCGCTTCCCGGTAACTGGGCAACCAGTCGGCGAATTCTTCGACCGGTTCGTCCACGGCGTCGAAAATGAGAAGATCCGTTTTAACGGCTTTGAGCATGCTGATGTGCGGCGGATAGGTAAAATAGGCAATGACAGGCTGATGAGGGTAGGTGGTTTTGGCCCAGTCTACGGCGCCGGAAAAAGGCACGCTGCTGCCCAGCACCAAGTTTTCCGACAGGTGCCGGAACCCCGGCGCATGGCGCTTATGAATATTGGGATTGCAGAAGATACAGATGCAGCCCAGTTCGGCAAGAACTTTGAGCAATTGCTGCGGTCGTTGGTGCAGATAATCCCAGTCGATAGTCGGCGGGTACACGATCACCGGTCGCACTTTATTTCACCTCGCAGGTTATGCGTATTCTTACATAGTCCGGCAAAAAAGAGGGGATATAAAACAGCAGTAGAATAAGAAAATCACTAAAAAATATGTCGCTTATTCTGCGGGTAGTCATGTTTCTTTAAACCTGCGGGGTATGACTTTTTCAGGAAGGGGTTTTCCGTGAATCCGGCTATTAATCCTCATATTTCCATAATTGGCGTTCCTTTAGACCTGGGAGCGGAACACCGAGGGGTTGACATGGGGCCCAGCGCCATTCGCTACGCGGAAGTCGTCAGGCGGCTGGAGAGTTTGGGCTATGAAGTTGACGACAGGGGGGACATCCTGCCCAATAAGCAGGAAAACGGCCAGGCGGCTGAGGTCAGCCTGAAATATCTCAATGAAATTGAGCAGGTCAACCGGCAGCTTTGCCGTCAAGTGGCCGAAGAAATGGCCAAAGGCCGCTTTCCGCTGGTCATCGGAGGCGACCACAGCATCGCCATTGGCACAATTTCCGGGGTGCTGCAGCATAAGAAGCGCCTGGGCGTTTTATGGTTTGACGCTCATGGCGATATCAACACTGTCGAGACATCGCCCTCGGGCAACATTCACGGCATGCCGGTGGCGGTATGCCTTGGGCTTGGGCATGAGCGGCTGACCGGTATCGTCGGCCGGGATGTCAAGCTGAATCCGGAAAAGTTCGTGATGATTGGCACACGCGACCTTGATCCCGGGGAAAAGGTTTTGATTAAAAAGCTGGGAATCACCGCGTTTACCATGCACGAAATCGATATGCTAGGCATGGCGCAAGTGATGGAGCGGGCGCTGCGCATTGTAGCCGACGGAACTGACGGTGTGCATGTCAGCTTCGACATGGATGTCATGGATCCGCTCCATGCGCCGGGAGTAGGGACACCTGTCGTCGGCGGGCTGACTTATCGTGAGAGTCATCTGGCCATGGAACTGATTGCTGCCGCCAATATTGTTACCAGTGCTGAATTCGTCGAGGTAAACACTGTTCTCGATCATCGCAACCAAACGGCCAAGGTAGCGGTATCCCTGATGGGGTCGCTGTTGGGCGAACGGCTGCTGTAACTTGTTTCCCTTTTTTTCGACAGAATTGTCGAAAAAAAGGGAAACTGAAATTTATCGCGAATAGACACAAAGCAGAACGTAAAGAACCTGGCGGGGGCTGTCATGTTTGCAGAGAATACCCTATATATTGTCGGCAATGCGAAAACACAGCAGCATAATCCGATAACGCGCCGGTTCGGCCAATTTTTTATCGGCTTTGTTGTCGAGCGGGACACAGGGCGGATTGTAACCTGCGGCGCATCGGCCACCATCAATGTTACGAATGAATTCATCGCCAGCCTGTTTACCGGCATGAGTTTACGCGAGGACTTTGAAGTGGTCAGGCAGCGAGTGGAGAGCCGGTATTTCGGATCTTCCCAAAAAGCCATTCTGGTAGCCTATAAGGATGCGCAGAAAAAGTTTGCACGCATATTGAGCGGTCTGCCGGTGGATTTAAGCGATTAGCCGGAATACCGTCATATTTAAATTAATACACATGTAGAAAATATTCGCTGCTTCGTTTATCTGCACGTGAGCTGCTGCAACGCTGGCGTAAACGTAAATGAAATCCAGCAAGACAGGGTCTTCTGACGGAAGGCCTGTGTTTTGCTGGATTTTTTGCGGTTATTTTAAAAAATAAGAGAAAAAATAAGGGGATGTGTGCCGTGAAGATTAAGGAAATCAAAATTGGCAAGGTCAGCATTCCGCTGAAGAAACCTTTCAAAACTGCTTTGCGTCAGGTTAATTCGGCTGAAGACATCATCGTAAAGGTGATTGCCGACAATGGCGCAACCGGTTTCGGCAATGCGCCTCCCACGGCAGTGATTACCGGCGACAGCCAGGAATCCATTGCTGCCGCAATACGTAATACGATTGGGCCCAAGCTGATTGGTATGGAGGTCGGCAACCTTGAGGGCATTATGACGGTTATTGACAGTTCGATGCGGCACAACAGCTCGGCTAAGGCGGCGCTCGATATTGCGGTTTACGATTTGTTCGGCAAGCTGCACGAACTGCCGCTGTATAAGCTGTTTGGCGGTTATCGCCATAGCATGACTACTGACCTGACGATCAGCGTCAATTCACCAGAAGAAATGGTGCGTGATGCGCTGGAAGCCGTCGCTGCCGGCCATACCGCCCTTAAAATCAAGGTGGGAACAGACGCCGCGCTCGACATTAAACGGGTTCAAGCCGTCCGGGAAGCCGTCGGCGATGAGATTGACATCCGTCTGGACGCCAATCAGGGCTGGACGCCCAAGGAGGCGGTCAGAACCATCCGCAGCCTTGAAACGATGGGTCTGAATATTGAATTCATTGAGCAGCCGGTGAAGGCGCATGATTTCGCCGGCCTAAAGTATGTCACTGAACGCGTGGAAACAGACATCATGGCTGACGAGGCCGCTTTCGGCCCGTATGAAGTTTTTCAGTTGCTGGCTATGAATGCCTGTGATCTCATAAATATTAAACTCATGAAGGCGGGTGGTCTCCACAATGCGCTAAAGATTGCCAATTTTGCCGAAACCATGGGCATTCCGTGCATGATGGGGTGCATGCTTGAAAGCAAGGTGGGTATTACTGCCGCCGCCAGCATCGCCGCAGGCAAAAAGATCATTGCCAAAGCGGACTTGGATGCAGCGGTGCTGCTGGCTGAGGATCCTGTTGTCGGCGGTGTAAGCTTCGCTGGCAATCAGATCATCATACCTGACGCCCCCGGACTGGGTATTACTGAGGTGATTGGCTGGCAAGAAATTTAGCGGGTTAGACTTACGTGGTTATTAAATAGTTTTGCTACAGCAATATGGAGGGGAAATAGTGGGTATTGTAATTTCATTGCTTGTCACCTTTTGGGTAGGGTATCTTATTGTTAAAAAGTACAAGCCGCAGCCGGTTTTATTCTTAGCAGGACTTATCCTGATGTTTGCCGCAGTAGCTTTCGGCTTGGGAACAATTCTGCCCGCCAAACAAAGCACCGGATCAGCTATTTTCGACGCCTTTGAATTCATCAAGCAGACTATGAGTTCCCGGGCGGCGGGACTTGGCCTTAACATTATGGCCGTTGGCGGCTTTGCGCGCTACATGGACCAAATCGGCGCCAGCAAAGCGTTGGTAAAACTGACGATCAGACCGCTGCTCGCACTGCGTTCGCCTTATATTGTCATGGCCGGCGCTTGGGTCGTCGGCATGCTGCTGGGGCTCTGCATCAACAGCGCTTCCGGTCTGGCAATGCTCTTAATGGTTACCGTTTTCCCGGTTTTAGTCAGCCTCGGCGTAAGCCGGCTGTCCGCTACCGCTGTAATTGCTACCACACTGTGCCTGGACTGGAGTCCCAGCGATACCGGTACAATTTTGTCCGCGACAACGGCTGGGATTGACCCGGTGCTGTACTGGACGAATTATCAGGTGCCGATTGCTGCGGTTGTAATTCCGGTAGTTGCCGTGCTGCATTTCGTCACACAGAAATGGATGGATAAGCGCGACGGCCATGTTGTTCAGGCGTCGGAGATAGCTGCGACTGAGACGGACGAAAACATGCCGCCGATGATCTACGCAATCTTGCCCGCCTTGCCGCTTGCGCTCATTTTGATCTTTAGCAGTCTGTGGATTAGCTGGATTAAGATGGATATTATCAAGGCTATGTTTATCGGCGTGACGATTGGCATGATTTTCGAATACATCCGCCACCGCGACGGGAAAAAAGTTTTTGCCGATATTCAGTCATTCTTTGACGGACTAGGCATGCAGATGGCGAATGTCATTACGCTGATTGTTGCCGGTGAGACCTTCGCCAAAGGACTGACGACCATTGGCACCATCGACAAAATCATTGCTTCAGCGCAGTCTTCCGGCTTCGGCGCCGCCGGTATGATCCTGGTCATGATCGGCATTATCGCCGTCGCCTCGGTGGTCATGGGCTCAGGCAACGCCCCGTTCTTTGCTTTCGCCGCGTTAACGCCCACCGTCGCCGCCAAAATGTCGGTTGCTCCGGTGGTAATGCTGCTGCCCATGCACTTTGCGGCCAGCTCCGCCCGGGCCATGTCGCCGATTACGGCGGTAATCGTCGTATCTTCCAGCATGGGCGGGGTGTCGCCGTTTGATGTTGTCAAACGTACGGCAATCCCGATGGCAGGAGCGCTGATTACCATTATTGTAGCCAACTTTATCTTCTTTTACTAAACAGGCAGATTGAAAGAAAAAGCCAAGAAGCGCGCTTCTTGGCTTTTAAAATCTACTCGACTGTCACCCAGAGATCGACTGCCCGTTCAACATCATCGGTGTTCGGGATAATCTTAAGTTTCGCCTTGCCCGGTTTTTGGGCGGTAAAGGTAACCTGGCCGCTGTCTTGCTTGTTCGCCTCTTGCTTCATAATATCTCCCCAAAAGTGTTCGCCGGCAGAGCTGAACCGCACTTTTCCCGTGAAGCCGGGCGCTGGTTTCAGGGTAAGCTTCTGGCCGACTTTGAGTACGATATTATTGGCAGAAAGCTGTACCGGGTCAGTACCGGTAAAGTTATAAGTCACCCTGAGAGCCGCCGCGCCGGCTGAAGGGCCGGCAGGCAGGGAATAGCCCGGCCGGGCGTCAAGGGGGGTAATATTGGTGCATCCGCCCAAAAGCAAGCTGCCTGACAGCAAGACAATAACGGCAAGACCGGTTAATTTGCCAGTGCGCATCTGATAGACCTCCTGCAAACAGATAAATTACGGCTAATTGTATTAGCCGCAAATTGTTTAACGAACAGAAGATCCAAAAGTAACGTCTGGCAGGCAAAGATTTAGTCGGTAACTTGTACCAGCGGCAGAATTACCGTCGCGGTCGTTCCCTCGCCGGGCTTGCTGGCAAATTCCAGCCGGCCCCGGTGTTTGTGCACAATATTATAGGATACTGACAGGCCAAGGCCCGTACCGTGTTCTTTTGTCGTATAAAAAGGCGTTCCCAGAAGGCGCAGCTTTTCCGGCGGAATGCCGCTGCCGTTGTCCTTTACGGACACCGCGCAGAATTCCTTTTTCCGGGACAGCGTGACCTCGATTTTGCCGCCGGCAGGCACCGCATCCAGCGCATTGCGCAGCAGGTTGAGCCATAACTGCTTTAACAGGTGGGCATTGCCGTTCACATATGGCGATTCGTCGCCGGCGATGTAGTCAATTGCGACGCACTTTGCCTGCGCCTGGCCGCTAAGCAGGGTAATGATATTCTTTACGGTCGCATCCACATTGGTTTTGGCCATCGGCAGCGCTTTTTGCGGCTGCGTCAGCAGCCGGAATTCATTGGTAAGCTGTTCGATGCGGTCGATTTCATCGAGCATAAGCGTGATATGATCGGTTGTTAAGGTATGATCCGGCTTGTTTAGCGCATACTGCAAAAAACCCTTGAGTGAGGTTAATGGATTGCGGATTTCATGGGCGATGCCGGCAGCAAGCTGGTTAATGCCGGCCAGAGCCTCTATGCGCTGGTTTTCCAGTTCGGTTTTATGCTTCTTTTGCTGCAGCCACGTGAAACCAAGCAGGCTTAAGCATAAACATATCAGCGATATGGCAGCGATACCGGCCAGCGCTTGCGAAAACACGGTAATGAGCAAAGCTGACAAGGGAATTGTGCCCACAAGGCGCCATTCAGTGTTTCTTACAGGGGTAAATAGAAACAATTCTACGCCATGCCCCAGCGGGCACGTTGCGAAAACAGAGTTGTAGCCTCGCGCAATTGTTCCGGCGGCATAACTTTGGATTTTAGCTTCATGCGGCAGCAATGCGGCAAGTTGTTCGGCGAAAATCAGCGAGTGATTTCCGTCCAACAGCACTAGGGTAAGGTCCGCTCCGGCCACCCCCCCGCTCAGCAAAGGAGAAAAATCCGCACTGGCGATGCAAGCGGCGATAACGCCGGCTGCTGTTCCCCCGGCATCATAGACAGGAAGGCGAAGGCTGATAAACGGATTGGCAAAACCCCGGCGGATAATGCGGTCGGATATGATCATTTCACCTTGCAGCGCGCGGCGGAAGGTGTCCGGATCACTGACCAGCCGGGGATGGTCAATGTCTACGCTCGTGACAAATACGCCTTCCCGGTCATACAGCGCAACATTATTCAGGCCAAATGTGCTGCTGAATTTAACTAGGCGCGGCCGAACTTCCGCCGGGTCGAGGCCGGCGATCTCCGGCTGATCCGCCAGTACCCTGAGCGCCTGCATGCGGCCGTTTAAAAAATTTTCAACATTGCCAGCCAGTCTGGCAATCTCGCGTTCATAGGTGCCCGTGACCCGGCTATATACAGAAGCAAGGTACATCCCGGTCATGAGGCAGTAAGCGAAGAGCAGCAGGACAACTGCCAGATTCCGCATTTGGTTATTCAAGCTATCGCCTCCGGACAAACTCACCCACAAAAGTTCCTATTCTTAGTTCGTCCAGAAAATCCTTCTAATACTTGTATACATAGCCAAACAGTTACAAATTTTGTGTGGCGGACAGCTTGCTGCGGCAGCTTAAAAATCTGGAAGGCAATGCCGTTGCTATGCCGAATATCCAAAGAAAAGGAGGTTGAAGCATGGTTTGGGAGACTAATGTTAAGCGCATTCAGCATGACTTGGAGATGATGGCCAGGCATACCGCTACGCCCGGAGCGGGGGTAACCCGGTTTTCCTTTACCGAACAGGACCGGTTAACCCGTGAATATATTAAAAGCCGTATGCGCGAATGCAATTTGACGGTGTACGAGGATGCCGCCGGCGCAGTGATTGGCCGGCGGGAAGGCGCCAAAGGCGATGCGCCGGTGGTTATGGTCGGGTCGCATTTCGATTCGGTCAAGAACGGAGGGGCTTTTGACGGTCCTGCCGGGGTCGTAGCTGCCCTGGAGATTGCCGGCATTCTCAACGAAAACCAAGTCAAAACGGAATATCCCATCGAGTTTGTCGCGCTCATCGAAGAAGAAGGCGGCCGGTTTGGCGGGGGCCTGTTCGGCAGCCGGGCAATGGCAGGCAGGGTAACGCAGGAAGAGCTTACTGAGTTTAAAGATGCGCAAGGCATAAGTATGGCTGAAGCTATGGCCGCGTTTGGCTTTGACCCGGCGAAAATCGGCGAAGCCGCGCGGAAGCCCGAACAGTTGAGGGCCTTTTTGGAACTGCATATCGAGCAGGGACCCATCCTGGAAACAACAGGCATCGATGCCGGCATTGTGGAAACAGTGGTCGGCCTGACACAATTGGAGATCACGCTAACCGGACGTCCGGATCATGCCGGCACAACGCCGATGGCTATGCGGGCTGACGCGCTGGTTGCCGCCGCCGATATCATCAGACTGGTCAATCGTCTGGCGCAAGAAGCCGGCGAGGGTACGGTGGCGACGGTCGGGCGGCTTGCGGTTTCCCCCGGCGCGGCAAACATCGTGCCGGGCAATGTGGTATTCACCGTTGATATCCGCTCGGCCGGCGCGGCAACCATTGGACAGATCCGGGAAGCGGTGGAGCAGGCGGTAAACCGGC
>JAOACF010000117.1 GCA_026417995.1 Negativicutes bacterium | reverse complement strand
GTGTATAAGAGACAGGTGCAGGGGGGCGCGCCATGCATCATTTCGGTGCGCAGCGCCAGCGCGGCGGGCAATGCCCCGCGCACCGGACGCAGTGCTCCACTCAGCGACAGTTCCCCAGCCCATTCGTAGCCGTGCAGGGCTTCGGCAACGTGGGCGGTTTTACAGCGAAACTGTTGCATGACTTGGGCTCCAAAGTTGTCGCCGTAAGCGATATGTATGGCGGTATTTACAATGAAGCCGGGCTTAATCCGTACGACGTTGAAAAGCATGTGAAAGAAACGGGTTCGGTAGTGGGTTACAAAGGCGCGACGGCGATTGACAACGCCGCTTTGCTGGAACTGCCGGTAACCGTATTGGCGCCGTGCGCTCTTGAGGGGCAAATCACGGAGCAAAACGCTGACCGCATCAAGGCCCGGATTATCGCCGAAGGCGCAAATGGACCCACAACGTTTGAAGCTGACGCTATTTTGGCAGGCAAGGGCGTTACCGTTGTGCCGGATATTCTGGCCAACGCCGGCGGCGTAACGGTGAGCTATTTCGAATGGGTGCAAAACCTGTATCGTTATTACTGGACGGAACAAGAGGTTCATGCCCGCGAAGAAGAAGTGATGGTGGCTGCCTTCAATAAGGTATGGGAAGCAGCCGCAAAGTACAAAACCGATATGCGGGTTGCCGCTTATATCGTGGCGCTAGAACGGCTTGCCGAAGCAATGAAGCTTCGCGGCTGGTACGCATAGAAAGAATTGGCCGGATGATTGATTTCATCCGGTATTTCTTTTTGGCAAAGAATTGGCATATACTGTTTGCCGATGAAGAAAAAAGACATACCGTATATGTCACGCCGAACGGCCAAATGACGGTGGTTGAAATAGGGAAAAATTCCAGCCAAAGCCCGGGCGGCCGGATTTTTCCTCGACAACAGCGGCGGCTGCAGCGGCTGTGACGGCTGTTAAGTATAAGACCCTCCGAAGAAACGGAGGGTCTTTAATCTATTTCTTGGCTGCGCTTTTTTGCATGAATTTTGCCAGGTCGATGATATAGCGCTCATGCGTGCCTTCGCCGATTTTTTCCTTGTCATCATAGGCTTCCACTTTAAACACCAGGCGCTTGCCAGCAATCTCTGCAAGTTCCGCGCTTGCTCGCACCGTCATGCCGACCGGCGTGGCGGCCAAGTGTTTGACATTTAAATGCGTGCCGACTGTGGCCATGCCGGAAGGCAGATGCGGATCAACCGCCGCTAGGCAGGCTCCTTCCATTAAACCGATCATCGCCGGGGTGGCATAGACGGCGACGCCGCCGCTGCCGTAGCGGACGGCGGTGTTGTCGTTTGTTACGGCTTCTTTTTTCTCCGCTTTCATGCCGATATGTAAGTTGAAATCCACTATCTTCACCTCGCGTGTTGTCTATATAATCATTGTAGAGCAAGCGAGCGTGGCTGTCAAAATTATGGGATGAGCAGCGCGATACCGTAATTTCAGAAACCATATTGTTGTTCATCATGTTTATGCGACACTATAAGTGGCATACGGCTTTCGGAATATCTCTTGGTATTTCGCTGCTCTTACTGTTTGGTTTTCAAACACTTCTGGGAGTATCACTCCCTGTTAACGAATTTGGCTGGTAAGGTGAGAAGAAAAATGGAACTATTTTTGCCCTTGCTGCAAAGCTTTGAGACGGCTCTGACAGGATGGAACCTGCTTTATTGTTTGCTCGGGGTGACGATCGGCATGCTGGTTGGGGTCCTGCCCGGGCTTGGTCCGACTACCGGCACCGCCCTGCTGCTGCCAATCACATTTTCGATGGACCCTATTCCGGCTATTATTATGTTGGCCGGGATATACTACGGTTCGTTATATGGAGGCACGATTACTTCGGTGCTTATAAATACTCCGGGTGAGGCTGCATCTGTTACGACTTGTTTTGACGGCTATCCGATGGCGAAGCAGGGGAGAGCGGGCACTGCGCTGGGGGTCGCGGGTATAGGGCCCCAAAAGTGAGCGGGCTGCTGCCCAGACGGGAAGAATGGAAACCGACTTTAATGTCGATTGCCAGAGGCAAAGGGCTTGGCTGCCTGATTGGTTTGATACCCGGTTCGAACGCGGTCATACCGGCGATACTTTCATATTCTTTGGAAAAAAGCTCGCCAAAGACCCATCGCGTTTTGGCAAGGGCGCGATTGAGGGTGTGGCTGGCCCTGAAACGGCGAACAATGCCTATTGTGGGGCAGCGCTAATTCCGTTGTTTACGCTCGGCATCCCCAGTTCTCCGACGATAGCCGTTCTCTTTGGCGCTTTTATTATGCACGGGCTTACGCCGGGACCGGCCTTGTTTCAAAATAACGCTAATTTCGTGTGGGCAGTAATTGCCAGCATGTTCATAGGTAATTTCATACTCCTGATTATGAATTTGCCGATGGTGCCAAGCAGTTTGCTAGGGACTGCCGGGAGAAAATGATTGACATAGCGGGGCTAATTCTACTATACTGTATACTACATGCAAGTAAATATTGCTTCCAGATAGAGGTGCGGGGATCAAGAGTAAGCGTTCGGAGCAGGCAGCGTTGATGAACGCCGAAAGGGATTACCGCCGAAGCGGAAGTTTCCGGCCGGGAAATTTCCGCTGGGCTCATGCTGAACAAGCAGGAGACTGTCGCCCGGAAGAACCGGGTGGAGCGCTATCTTGCAGGCACTGCTGGACCATGTGTTTTAGCGGTTTGCGGGATAGTGCCCGTAACCGCTTTTTATTATTTTTAGGAGGATTGCACATGGCGAAAAAAAAGCTGCCCTTTACCGAAGCAAAATTGAAAGAAATTATCCGGCAGTATCCAACACCCTTTCATATCTACGACGAGCAGGCTATTCGCGACAACGCCAGAAGGCTTTTGGCCACTTTTGACTGGGCGCCGGGATTCAAAGAGTACTTTGCTGTCAAGGCTACTCCCAATCCATATCTCTTGAGTATTTTGCGGGAAGAGGGCATTGGTGCGGATTGCAGCTCGATGGCGGAGTTGATTTTGGCCGAACGGGCCGGCATTACCGGTGAGAGTATCATGTTCACGTCGAACGATACTCCCTGGGAAGAGTATCAAAAAGCGGCTGACTTGGGCGCGATTATCAATCTGGATGATATTACCCATATTGAATATCTGGAGAAGCATGTAGGCATCCCGGAAGTCATTTCTTTCCGCTACAATCCCGGACCGCTCTTAAAGGGCGGCAATACCATAATCGGCTATCCGGAAGAGGCCAAATACGGTCTGACTCACGAACAAATTTTGCGGGCGTACCGGATAGTGAAGGACAAAGGCGTCAAACGCTTTGGCCTTCATACCATGGTGATTTCCAATGAATTGAACCCATATTCCTTTGTGGCTACTGCCGATATGATGTTTGAACTGGCGCTGGAGATCCACCGCACGACCGGCGTGAAGGTGGAATTCATCAATTTGGGCGGCGGCATCGGGATTCCGTACCGGCCGGAACAGGAAGCGGTGGACCTGGAACTGGTCGGACGCGAAATCAAGCGTCTGTACGCGGAGAAGATTGTCCCGGGCGGCCTGCATCCGCTCAAGCTTGCCATGGAATGCGGCCGCATGATCACCGGTCCATATGGGTATCTGGTTGCGACGGCGATTCACAAAAAAGAAATCTATAAAAACTATATCGGTCTCGACGCCTGCATGGCCAATCTGATGCGTCCTGCGTTATACGGCTCTTATCACCATATCACCGTCGTCGGCAAGGAGCTTTTGCCGCATGACCGTATTTACGATGTGACCGGATCGCTGTGCGAGAACAATGACAAATTCGCGATTGACCGCGCGCTCCCGCCGATTGAACCCGGCGATATTGTGGTGATTCACGACGCCGGCGCGCATGGGCACGCAATGGGCTTTAACTACAACGGCAAGCTGCGTTCGGCAGAGCTGCTGCTGCGTCCCGACGGCAGCGTCAAACTGATCCGCCGCGCCGAAACGCTGGCAGATTATTTTGCTACGCTTGATATCTGCCAAAACGAACTGAGCTTGGCGGCCGCTGCGAAAAAACCCCTGTAAAGGGTTTTTTTCTTTTTAATATACTAGTTTAATATACTAGAAACTATAAGTTTGGTGTCATTACGAGCGCCAGTGTGGCGATCTCAAGACGAGATTGCTTCACTCCGCTGGGCTTCGTTCGCAATGACACAACACTAAAAGGACCGCGTCAGCGGTTTTTTTAGTGCGGCGCAGGGTTTTACCGGAGGGCTAGCGAAAATAGCGAAAATATTCATGCTGGTCAGAGAAGGGGAAGATGCATGGCTAAAATCAACCGCGGCTTAGTGCGAAGAGTGTGGGAACTTACCCGCGCCTACTGGTTTTCCGAAGAAAAGTGGCTGGCGCGGGGCCTGCTGACGGTCATTGTCACGCTCAACTTGGCGCACGTGTATATCCTTGTGCTGCTCACGGAGTGGTACAATACTTTTTACAACATTATTCAAAGCTACGAGAAAGATAAATTTTTTGGTTCTCTGGGAGAATTTTCCGTTTTGGCGACGGCTAATATTATCGTGGTCGTATACCAGATCTATCTGCGGCAAATGCTGGAGATTAAATGGCGGCGCTGGATGACCGAGCGCTACCTGGGTGCTTGGCTTGATGACCGCAAATATTACCGGATGCAGCTGTTTGATAAGCGGACTGACAACCCCGACCAGCGAATCAGCGAAGATTTGCGCTTGTTTGCTTCGAGTACGCTGGGGCTTTCGCTCGGCCTGCTGAAATCGGTTGTCACCCTGGGCTCTTTCGTTTTTATTCTCTGGCGGCTTTCCGGCGCGTTTAATTTGCCGCTGGGGGCGTATACGCTCTCGATACCGGGATATCTGGTCTGGTTTGCATTGGGTTATGCCATCGTCGGCACCTGGCTGACGCATAAAATCGGCAAACCGCTTATCGGCCTGAATTTTGACCAGCAGCGCTACGAAGCGGATTTTCGTTTTAGCCTCGTGCGGCTGCGCGAGAATGTCGAAAGCGTTGCATTTTACCGGGGGGAGGAGCAGGAACATGCCGGGTTTGCCCGGCGCTTCAGCCGGGTGATCGCTAATTTCCGTCAGCTCATGCAGCGGCAGAAACAGCTGACTTGGTTTACTGCCGGTTATGCACAGTTTGCCATTATCTTTCCTTTTCTGGTGGCGGCGCCGCGTTATTTTAGCGGCGAGATCAAGCTGGGCGGACTGATGCAGATTTCCTCGGCTTTCGGCCGGGTTCAGGATGCGCTGTCTTTCTTTGTAGAAAGTTATACCCAACTGGCGGAATGGCGCGCAGTAGTCAATCGTCTGGTAGGTTTCATTGAGAACATGGAGGCGGTAAGCGAGGCGGCTGCAGCGCTAGAAGAGGGCATACGGGTTGAACGGGTTAACGATTCTGTATTTTCCGTGCGCGATCTGGAGATATTTCTGCCGGATGGCGAGCGGTTGCTGATGCCGGTTAATTTGGAACTGAAAGCAGGGGATACGCTTTTGATTGCCGGGCCGTCCGGTGCCGGTAAAAGTACGCTGCTGCGTGCTTTTGCCGGCCTCTGGCCGTTTGGCAGCGGATCTGTCCGCATTCCGCGGGGAGATAAAACGATGTTTGTGCCGCAAAAAGCGTATCTGCCGTTGGGTACACTGCGGGAAACGCTATTGTATCCCGACGGGAACGGCGCTGATGACAAGGAGATCAAAGAAATTATGTCGCTCGTACGGCTGGAGTGGCTGGCCGATCATCTTGACCGGCTGGAAGACTGGGCGCATGTGCTTTCACTGGGTGAGCAGCAGCGCATCGCATTTGCCCGCGTGCTTTTGACAAAGCCGCAATGGCTGTTTCTGGATGAAGCTACCTCGGCGCTGGATGAGGCGACGGAAAAAATGCTGTATAAGCTGCTGCGCGACCGGCTCAAGGATGCCGCGATCATCAGCGTCGGCCACCGCAGCACCTTGAATGCCTGCCATAATATCAAACTTACCCTTGAAGGTTCGGAGGGCAAATGGCGCCTGCTGAAGTAACTACCTTGACAGGAGTGGTTAAATGGAGGGGAAACGGCTCTACTACGCGGAAGGCGTTTTACTGCTTGTCGCTTTTTTCTGGGGGATCAATCCGCCGATCATGAAAGTGGGACTGCCCTATCTTGATCCCATGTCGTACAATGCGCTGCGCATGATGCTGGCTACGGCCGTTTCGGTCGCCGTGTTGCGGATAACCGGTGCCTGCCGCCCGCTGGCGGCGGAAGACCGGAAAAAGATAATCCTCGTCAGCATTGCCGGTTTTTTTGTATTCCAACTCTTCTTTACCGTTGGCGTGGAAAAGACTACGGCCGGAAATGCTTCGCTGCTATTGGGCCTGCTGCCGGTAAGCGTGGCTTTTTTAAATACTGTCTTTAAGCTTGAAAAAATTTCGCTGCCCTTGTTTTCAGGCATTGTCCTGACGCTCGCCGGTGTGGCGCTGATCGTGCTCGGTTCCGGCAAGGAATTCAGCTTGGCCAATAATCACTTAATCGGTGCGGCAATGCTGCTTGCCGCGCAGACCGGATACGGCTACTATACTATATTTTCCAAAGAATTAACACAAAAGTATTCGACATACCAAATTACAACATATGTGATGGCGCTTACTACTGCTTTGTTCACTGCCATATCTTTGCCGCGCATGGCTGTGATGGATTGGAGTGCGGTTCCGCCTGTTGCGTGGATCAGTATCTTATACTCCGGCGTTTTTGCGTTGTGCCTCAGTAATTTTCTGTGGATTTGGGGCATCGGCAAACTGGGCAGCACCAAAGCCTCGTTGTATAATAACATTTCCCCGCTGTTCGCTATTGCCGCCGGCTGCCTGTTTTTGGACGAAATTTTCGGCTGGCTGCAGTTTGCCGGGGCGGTGCTCATTTTCCTCGGGCTGTATGTGACCCGGACTAAAGGCGAATTTCTCACCCGTTTTGCCAAGAGGTTGTCAAAGTATAATTAGTCATTGCAAGCCCCAATGTGAATTGGGGCAATTTTATTTGATATTGGAAGATATGGTGTGAAAGTTAGCACTTTCACGATTATTTGTGCAAAAAATAACTTATTTTCGCATTGACAAATCGCATTGACGCTATATATAGGGGTTTGTTAGAATCAAAGTAACAATGTGTGAATTTTCTTGATAAAGATTTTGATTATTGGTAAGGGGGGGCTGTCCATGAAGATCGCGATTATCGGGGCGGGTGCGCTGGGGTGCCTGTACGGGGGATATCTGGCCCGGAAAGGCCGGCACGAAGTCTGGTTGTACGATGTCGTGGCCGAACAGGTCAAGGTCATTGGTCGCAAAGGATTGTCCATAGTCTCGCCTGAAGAAGCGTTTGTTGCCAATCCCCGCGCTACCAGCAATATTAACGATATTGGTAATGTCGATCTTGTCATTGTCTGCGTAAAGTCGCATAATACCCTGGAAGCGGCGATGGCGGCGCAGATCGTCAGCAAGCCGTCCACACCGGTGCTGACGCTGCAAAACGGGCTTGGCAACGCCGAAAAGTTAGCCGAAGTGCTGGGGGCAGAACGCGTTTTGGTCGGGGCCGGCTCGATGGGGGCGGTTATTTTGGAGCCAGGGCATATCATGCACCGCGGTATCCGCAGAACGCATATTGCCGCTTGGAACGGCTGCCCGGTAGAGAGAATCAATAAAATTCGGGACGGCTTGGAGCAGGCGGGGCTGCCTGTGGTGGTGCAGGAAAGCGCGGCATCCTTATTATGGAGCAGAGTTGCCATTCACGCCGGCATTAATGCTGTTACCGCGATCACCAGAGTAACCAACGGCCAACTTCTCGATATTGCCCATGCCCGGCAGCTGGCGGAAATGGCTGTGGCTGAGGTGGAGAACGTGGCCCGGGCGGCCGGCGTGAGGCTACTCTATGAGAATCCGGTCGCCGACATGCACGCTTTCGCTGCATCGCTGAAAGATCACCGCTCGTCCATGCTGCAGGACGTCTGTCATAAGCGCAAAACCGAAGTGGAAGCCATTAACGGTATGGTGGTGCAGGAAGGGTTGCGGCTGGGCGTGCCGGTTTGCGTAAACCAAGCGCTGGTATTGGCGCTGACGACGATTGAGACGCTCTATTTGACGCCGCAAACGTGAATTGTAATATATGATCTTAAGGGGGCGGCTTAAGCCGCCCCTAGGAGACTGCTGCAAAAGTCCATCTGCGTTGTTGCTCCTGCGGGTTTTCGCTCCAACCGTTCTTCCGTCAAGCTTTCTGCTTCTGAAATACTTGTAACCGAAAAACGTCTT
>JAOACF010000116.1 GCA_026417995.1 Negativicutes bacterium | reverse complement strand
GTCATGCCCAAAAACAGCCAATTATTTTATCAGGATTTCTTAACTTGGATGCTTGACTTTTTATAGCTGGTCTTTTTGAAAACGATTGTTTGGCAGATTAGCCCAGATCATTTGGCCGCGGCAATAATGTCATCAAATCTGGCAAGATAGCTAAAATCATTTACGCCGCCTTTTGCCTCCGCTTCTTTTACCAGTTCAACAACTTTATCATTAAATGGCGTAGGTATGCCACATTTCCGTCCGCCCCGGCATACAACGCCGTTGATATAATCGATTTCTGTCTTTTTGCCTTTCTCCAAATCCTGGAGCATGCTGGCTTTGTTGTTATGCCGGCCCCATACTTTTTTGTAGAGGTCCATTTTCGAGGGAATATCTGCCTTGCTGTTAAGTTCCAAAAATTCGAAGTCAACCCCCTGCATCTCTACCATACGATATCCCAAGCCGCGGCAAACCTTGATAACCTCATCGGCAATATGCGCAACGCAAACCATAGCTTTGGGGTTTGCTAATACATCGCCAAAAGTACCGTTAAGAGCGGCCGACATGCCGCTGAAGGTGGCGTTCATTAAAAGTTTGGCCCAACGTATGCCCATGAGGTTGGTCAGTATTGTAGTCCCACCGGCAGTACTGAGGATTTCTCTCACTTTCTCCAGCCGCGGGCGTACAACTCCATCTATTTCGCCAATCTCGAAGGCATATTTTTCAACCGCCTCCATAGTTGACGTAAGCTCGGATACACCTGGCCTAAGCCAAGTGGCGCCAAAGCCGACAGCGCCGCCAATAGTACGCTCTCTCCCAACGATTGCCGCCACCGCCTCTTCCGGAATGCCATTTTGCAAAGTGCAAACAATACTATCTTTATGCAGATAGGGAAGAAGCTTGGGCAGTGCCGTTTCATTTGCAGTTTGCTTGGTCAGAAGCAGCACTAAATCATACGTGCCGGTCATCTGCTCCGGCGTTAATGCATTAACCGCTTGCTGCATCTCAAGAAAACCTGTAACAATAGCTCCATTGGTATTGAGCGCGTCTACATTTTCTTTAAACGAATCAATGAGATCTACTTGCTGACCGTTCCGGCTCATTCTGGCGCCAATGATTATGCCGAGCGCCCCCGCACCTAAAATTGCTGTTCTCATGGTAACCTCCTCGTCAAAATTAAAAATTAACTTTGTCAATGCCTTTAAGCTCAAGAATCTGTCTGGCCTCGTCAGAACTGGCAATTTCCAAACCGAGCCGTTCGGCTATTTCCTTAATTTGAACAACCTGCTCTGCGCTTGACTTTGCCAGCACTCCTGGCTTTAAATAAAGATTATCTTCCAAACCAACCCGGGCGTTGCCCCCCATAGCTAAGGCGGCGCTCACAAGCGGAAATTGAGCCTTCCCTGCCGCCGCGCATGACCAAACAAAGTCACCGATTTGTTCGCGGGCAGCCTTGACCAAATAAACGAGATTATCAACAGTTGCCGGAATACCACCCAGTATACCCATCACAAACTGCAGATAAATCGGTTCATTTACCAGTCCTTTTTCTCTAAAATAGGCTATGTTATTAATCATACCTACGTCGTATATCTCAAACTCAGGCCGTATGCCGTGCTCATTCATGGTTTTAAGATAATACTCCAGCCCGGCGAAGGTATTGGTAAAAACCAGCTCATTCGTGCGCTTGAGATACGGAATTTCCCAGTCGTATTTGGGGTTTTGCAACTTCGCTGCAAGATCTGAAAACACAAAGTTTACCGATCCTGCATTGCAGGAAGCCAATTCCGGCTTCAAATCTACCGCTGGAGCAAGACGTTGCTCTGACGACATCCAAACTGCTCCGCCGGTTGTAACGCAAATAACTGCATTACATTGCTGTTTAATGGAAGTGACAATACCCTTCATGATGCCTAGATCAGGCGTTGGGCTGCCATCCTTCGGATCTCTGGCATGAACGTGAACTACCGCAGCCCCGGCTGCATGCGCCTTAACCGCATCTTCAACGATTTGTTCCGGGGTAGCAGGAAAGTAAGGACTCAAACTGGGAGTATGCGTTGCACCTGTAACTGCGGCAGTGATAATGATTTTTTTTTGTCTTGCCATGTAAGCTCCTCCGTTTTTTTATTAGTGACCTGAGAAGTGTAATGCGCAGCACCCGGCTACGCCAAGACTATTCCTTTTTAGTTATCCGTCTATATTGCAAGATACATGCCAGATTGGGAAATGGCAAAAACGCGCCGGTTCGTAAGGCAAAGACGCAGCCCGTAGTGTAAGTATATAATGACATTATTTTCATAAAATTCTATACAAATAATTTTGTCTTTCGCCGTTCTCAAATAAAAGAGAGACAGTGTAAGCGATTACTTACACTGTCTCTCTTGGCTTACACTATATAGTTCAAACATTTAGGCCAAGCCGGCGCATTTTCTGGTACAGCAGCGGACGAGCAATATTTAACAATTCCGCGGCCTTCTTTTTATTACCCCGCGTGACTTGCAGCGCATTTAAAATAACTTCTTTTTCCGTTGCTGCCCGCGCCTCTTGAATGCTCCTCCCCGCTAAAATCTTTTCTTTGCTTTGTATCTTTGGCAGCAGCCATTCAAAATGACATATCTCAAGAATGTTACTGTTGCAAAGGTTTATGGCTCTTTCCACGGCATGCTCCAGTTCGCGGATATTTCCCGGCCATTCATACTCCATAAGCAGCCTCATGGCTTCAGGCTCTATAGTAACCCTGCCTAAACCTGCCTGATCTCCGTATTTTTCCGTAAACTTTTTAACAAGCAGGGGTATATCTGACCTTCTTTCGCGCAGTGGCGCAATCCTAATAGGAATGACGTTCAGCCGGTAATACAAATCCGCCCGAAAAGCACCTTGTTTCACCATATCTTCAAGGTTGTCATTAGTAGCTGCGATAATTCTTACGTTAACGGGAATTTGTTCCGCGCCGCCAACACGCTCTATTTCCTTTTCCTGCAGTACACGAAGCAGTTTTGCCTGCGCCGCCATAGACAATTGGCTTATTTCATCCAGAAACAGAGTTCCTTTGTCAGCCAGTTCGAATTTACCCTTTTTTCCCGTCTTACGCGCCCCTGTAAAGGCGCCTTCGTCATACCCAAACATTTCCGATTCAATTAGTTCCTGGGGAATGGCAGCGCAATTAAGCTTTACAAAAGGATAATGCGACCGGCGGCTTTCCTGATGTAACGCATGAGCAACCAACTCTTTGCCGGTGCCAGTTTCCCCTTGTATCAAGACAGTGGCATTGGTACATGCCGTTCTTAATATTGCCGTTCGTATTGCGACAGCGGCAGGACTCGTACCGATAATATCATCTAGGGAATACCGTACTCCCACATATTTTTTCATCTTTTCTTTATAGTAGTCAAGCTGACTGCGCAATTCCTGTATAGATTCAACAAGTTTGTCAACCCCATCAAATACCTGATAGGACATGGCGCCAATAATAGTCCCATCCTTAATCAGGGGATACCGGTTGCAAATCACTGTCTTGTCCCCATAGCTAAAAACATCGCCTAAAATAGGTTTGCCAGTCTCAACAACGATCGGCAGCTTGCTGTTCGGAATTACATCTTTAACATAACGCCCTATGACTTGCCGGGGGTCTAAACCGCGTGTTTTCGCATAAGTTTCCTCTATAAAAACAATGCGTAACTGATGATCAACTACCACCATACCGGCCATATGCGCAAATACTTGTTTCATTATTTCGCTATGTTTGGCCATTGGAAGCACCCCCGTCAATACATTCTAACTATAGAATAGCATATCCTTTGGTTTGCCGCAGTACGAAATTGAGCCCCGCCTTATAATTGGAATAAATTCCTAAATAGCAGTTACCTTTGGTAATCAAGTACAGCTATGCACTGCATGCCAGAAATTCTAAAAAGAAAGCCTGCGAAGTAAAACCTCGCAAGCATTGATTTAGCATGAGAAAATAAGCAGAATCGGGCGGCAAAACGCTATTTTATTCTATTGCAAAGCCAGCTCCCGCCTATCTACGGCCAGCGGCGGCTGCTCCATCCATTTATGCTTGATCATCAGCTGCGCTGCATCTTCCAGATACTCAGATACTTCCGTCATCAGCCGCACATAGCTGCCGCTGATGTCAGACCTGGCAGTGCTGCCAAGCGCCAGGCCATAATACGTCAAACCCGCCTGTACTATAAGCATAGTATGCTGCAGCATCAGTTTATCCGAAAAAGGCGCGACCGTAGACCCGGTTACATAGGAGTCGAGGCTCATGGGGGCGGGCAAGTCATTATTGATGAGAAGGGCGCTCAGCACTTCGATATGCTTGTGGGCAATCTCCTTGCCCCGCAGAAAGAATTCGCGCAGTTCCTTGTCTTCGGCGGTTTGGGCGAACCCCATCAAGAGCGGCTTGCCCATAATGTTATTTTGGGCTCCGGCAAAGATATTGCCGATTTCAATCGCACTTAATGGCCGCTTGGGACCGAATATGCCGCCCAGAAAATCGCTCTTCTCTACAAACTCCGGTCTTGCGGCAGCCGGGATATAAGGCCCGCGCACGTAAAGGCCTTTCTTTTTTTCCGTCTTGACTACCAAATCTTCGAGCTCTACCGTTTCGGCGATGCTCTGCTGAAAATGCTGCCGGGCGTCCTCGCGTGAAGACAAGATGGTCGACATGCCATAGTTGAGCAGCCCTAAGCCGGCAAGGCTGCGGATATAGGCGAGGAAAAAGGGATCAGAATAGAGCCGGGGGGCTTCAGGATTGACGTCACTATCCGTAAAGCCGATCGGGAGCGGGTAATTATCGCTTTTCAGTATCGCTTGAATGCGCCGCAGTTGCATTCGCGTCACCTGCTGGGCAAAGCTGACGACCTGCCGTATTTCCCGATCTTCATCTTTGGCTAGATAGTATTGGAACATACAATCAGCCAGGGTATTGTTCGTATACTGCACCCATAGGGCGCCGACTTCGGCAGCAGTGAGGTGAGTAGCAAATTCCTGCGGCAACGTATCAGCCTGCTGCATGTTATATGGCTGCGGCGCATTGTCCTTCTGCCGTATCTGAGTTTCTGGCATCCTGACTTCATCCTCCTGTTGTTTGGCAGTATTGCTCCATGCCGGGTATTTGCGCTCGCGCACCGTCCACGGCTCCCCGGCGGTGTGACGGCTTTACCGCGACAAGGCGAGCTCCTTGCGGTCAACTGACATTGGCGGTTCTTCAGCCCAACCTTTGTCAATAAGAAGCTGTATGGCCCCTAACCCAAATTTTCCAACCTCAGCCGCTAAACGTGCATAGTCGGCAACCAGATCGGCGCGTAAACTTGCCCCCATACCGGCGGCATAATAGCCCAGCACCATGTTCATCAGGGCCGCCGTATGCAGCAGCATCAGCTTGTCCGAAAATGGCGCAGTAGTTGAAGCCGCAATATCGGAATCTAACAGCATCGGCGCCGGTATGCCGCTTTCCTTGAGATTTGTTGCCAAAACCGCTATATGTTTATCTAAAATTTCGCTAGCTTGCATAATGATATCCCGCACCGCGGCGTCCCGGGCGACCTGGCTGAAACCGGCAAACAGCGCTTTACTTTGAGCTTCGGACTGGCAGTTGAAAAAAAGATGCGTAATTTCCAGGCAGTTCAGGGTACGCTGCTTCCCGAAGAAGCTGCCTAAATAATCGGTTTCCTGAATAAATTCAGCTTGCCCCTGCGCCGCAATATACGGAGGCCGTACATAAAGCCCTTTGGCCTGCAGCACCCGGGTTGCCTGCCCGTCTAAATCAGCAGCGGTCTTTAAACACTCCAGGGCAAATTTACGAACGTCAGCGCGCGAAAATAGGGATAAGGCAAGAGCATAAGCCACCATGCCCGATTTGGCCATGCTTTTTATATAGGCTAAATGAAAGGGATCGGAATATAACCGGGGTGCGCTCAAGTCCACATCTTGCCCCGTAAACCCGATCGGTACCGGAAAGCCTTCCTGCGTAAAGAACCTGTCGATTTCTTGTACATGCGCTTCGGCCAGACTAAGTGCCGTTGTCAGTACCGTCCAGATTTCCGCATCCTCTGTTTTCGCTAAAAAGTATTTGATTGTACAGACAGCCATGCTGTCCATGATGTATTGTATCCAGAGGCTGCCTATTTCGGCTGCGGTAAGGCGAATATTATGTTCGGTGTTCATTGTAATCTCCTCCGGCGATTTTTCGTCTTCAATGGAAAAATGCTAATTCTTTGCGGTCGGCGGACATGGGAGGCTGCTCCGCCCAACCATTATTGATTAAGAGGCGCATGGCTTCCAGGTTAAGTTTCTCCACTTCAGCCGCTAACCGGATGTAATTTAAGGATAAATCCAGCCGCAGGCTTGCGCCTATGGCGGCAGTATAATAGCCAAGCGCCATGTTCATTAAAGCCACAAGATGATAAAGCATCAGCTTATCGGAAAAAGGGGGAACGGTAGAGCTCATAATTTCCGAATCGAGGCTCATAGGGCCATCAAGGCCGCTATCCTTTAAAACGGCGTTGAATATTTCGACATGCTTAGCGGCAATATCCCCGGCACGGGCAAACAGCTTCCGCAGATCTTGCGCACGGGCTACCTGGCTAAAGCCGACAAACAAGGCCTTCGCCATCCCATTGGACTGGGCATTCAAAAACAGATGCGTTACTTCGAGTGAACTCAGCATGCGCTGTTTGCCAAACACGCTGCCCAAAAAGTCGGTACTTTGAACATACTCAGCCTGCTCTCGCGCGGTAATATAGGGAGGGCGCACATATAAACCCTTGGACTGCATAACTTGTGTCGCCATCTCGTCCAAGTCGGCCGCTGACTTAAGGGCTGCCGTGACAAAATCCCTCACGTCATCCCGCGATGCTAACGCTACCGACAGCCCATGGGCTACCATGGTGGATTTCGCCAGATTTTTTACATAGTTTAAATGTAAAGGATCCGAGAACAGGCGCGGCGCCTCCACTGTTACGTCATAATCGGTAAAACCAACAGGCGCAGCAAAACCTTCCTGCCGGAAAATACTGTCAATCTGGAATAGATGGGACTGCGCCAAGGATAAAGCAGTATCAAGCACCGGTATAATCTGGGCATCTTCCGTTTTGGCTTTAAAATAGCGCAGCATACAGCCGGCCAGACTGTCGTTCATGTATTGTATCCACAGGTTGCCAATTTCGGCAGCAGTCAGGCGGATATTATGCTCATGCGTATGTGGCCTGATTGTGCCCTGGCTGAAACTTAGATTGTTGCTTTGTTCGGGCAAATTTTGTCCCCCCTTGACGTTGTCGTACTGGCATCTGTTATAGTATTCGGCTTTTTACTGCATAACTATGCCGATAAAACTAAGGCGACTTATTGGCAGCGTGTTTTACGACAGATTTTCAGCCTAAAAAACACCCCCTTCTGCAAAAATTTGCTTGATGCTGTGTATCACATCATAAATGTTTCTGCATAGAATAAGGTAGAAATAGATATTCCCATAAAGGGGAGTAGCTAACGGATTAGCCGTCCGTGAGTAGGATCGACACGCTGGCTTCGGCCCGGTTCTACTGGCAGCAATGCTGCTATAGCGAGACCTTTATTTCCACCGTCTTCGGCAGGAAATAAAGGTCTTTTCCAATTTTCCCCAAGAAATTCCGCAAGGTCTATAGTTAGGCTGCCACCCACTATAAACCTTGCGGCAACTCTCTCTTTTATGCCTGACCGGTGACCAGGAGATAAAGCAAAACAGCGTTTAAAGCCACAATTAGACTAACAATAATCGAACCGACGATGTTGGTAAGTCGACTGTTCACAAACTCCCCCATAATATCTTTTCGCGCCGTAATAAGCATGAGGGGAATGATCGCCGCAGGCAAAGCAAAACTTAGTGCAACCTGACTTAGTACGAGCGCAATTATTGGGTTG
Source organism: Negativicutes bacterium (assembly GCA_026417995.1). Lineage (GTDB taxonomy): Bacteria > Bacillota > Negativicutes > Sporomusales > JAOACF01 > JAOACF01. The sequence continues at coordinate 415 of JAOACF010000116.1, read as the reverse complement.
ATTCCGGCAAGCAAAATTATAAAACCCGGCAGCATCGTGATAACTCGGCGAACATTTATCGGTATATCCAGCCCGACAAAGCCGCTGAGAATAACCTGCCCCGCCATCGTTCCCACAGTAGAGGAAGACAGCCCCGATGCAAGCAATGCTGCCCCAAAGGCAAACTGAGCCCACTCGCCCAACAGTGGTTTTAGCGTTGCAAAACAGGTTTCTATGCTATCGACTTCATGCCCATTCGCATTGAAAACCGCTGCTGATACGATGACCATAGCAGCATTCACTATGAATGCCATATTCATTGCAATAAAGACATCAATCTTGGCCATTTTCAGATGATGTCTGCAATGTTCAATATCCGCACATCTTCTTGGCTGCACTAAATACGAATGCAGATAGATTACATGCGGCATAACGG
>JAOACF010000115.1 GCA_026417995.1 Negativicutes bacterium | reverse complement strand
CACAAAATCCCCCCTTTGTANGTTCTAGTTATATATATGTCGGCGTACTTGTTTTAGTGACAGTATTTTATTGTCACTAAAACAAGTACGCCGACATATATATAACTAGAACATACAAAGGGGGGATTTTGTGTGGACGATAAAGACCTTCGTGCAACTGGTGATCCTTGCACACTGGGAGCGCAGACCGGACCTATCATCGTGCGTCAGGTAATCGGCGAAAAAATGAAACAAAAAGTGCTCGATATTCATGTTGTTGTTCCTGAGCGCAAACCGGCCATTGAGCAAATTATCGATGTGTTTGTAAAAGAAGTGGAAGTGACGAATGTCGAGGTCATTACCGACAAAGTCATTGTCCGCGGCGAGTTCGAGATTAAAGCGATTTATGTCGCTTGTCTGCCAAATCAGCCGGTTCATGCCGTCGAGATCAAACACTACAAGTGGACGCTGGATATCGACATGCCTGGCGCGCGCCGGGGCATGGACGCCGACGCCAGCGTAATGGTGGAATTCGTAGACTATGATGTCAATGACAAGACCCGTGCGTATAAGTATAAGTATGGCGGCCACCAGCATGATGACGACTGCGACGATGACAATGGCGAAGAATGCCCGCCGTGCAACGAGGTCGCGGGCGAAACCGACGAGTGCCTGCGCGAGTTCGATGTATCGGTAGTGCTTAAAGTCACCGCCAAGGTTATGGCTGACCGTGAAGTGACGCTAGGTACCGGTACGCTGCCGGTTAAACCGAAAGGCTAAGCCCGGCAATAAGCGTCGAGAAAAGGGGGGATAAGAGTGAGCGACGAAAAACGGGCAAGTGGCTCTACCACGTGCACGACTGATACAGTGACAACCGTATCGGGCACTGGCACGGTGGAAAGCGCTGAACTAATCTGCGGCTGCCCGCAGCCAGGCATTGAAAAGATCGAAGTCGAACAGGTGCTTGGCGCGCAAATGGCGCAGCGCGTTGTCGAATTTGACATGTTTGTGCCGGCGCAGAAACCGGACATCGAACAAGTCATAGATGTTTATGTGAAAGATCTGAAATGCACCAGCATTAATGTTATACCTGACAAGGTAATTATCCGCGGCGAATTAGAAGTTAAGGTAATGTATGTGGCCGATCTGCCTAATCAGCCGGTGCACGCCTTTGAACGGCAGCAAGTCCGCTTTACCCGCGATATCGTAATAGACGGCGCCGAGCCTGATATGAAAGCTACGGCGGATATTACTGTAGAGTATGTCGACTATGACTTCAACTACGAGGATGACAGACGCAAAGTCCATATTACAATTGTACTTAAGATCTGGGCGCGCGTTCTGACCACAACCGAGATGGATGTATACGCGCTGGGCCCGATTGATCAACTCGGCGAAATGCAGCTAACCAGCAAAAGCGGCGACTCCGTATCGGCCAGCAGCGGCGTGTTCGGCGGCGACGCGGTGTCGGCCTCGCAGACGGGCGGCGGCAATATTGTAGCCGTAAGTCCGGAAAATATCCTGGTAACCACCCTGGCGCCCACCGCTCCCGGTATGGGCGCGGTAACTGCAACCGCCGGGGCGGCCACCGTAACGGGCAATAACGTCAATGTCCGCACCGGGCCGGGCACCAACTTCCCGGTTATCACCAAAGTTAACAAAGGCACTTCTGTCAATCTCTTAGACCAGGCATTCGGCTGGTATCGAGTCTCTCTGCAGGACGGCACCACCGGCTGGATCGCAAGTTGGCTTCTTTCGGTAGGTCAACCCAAAGGCTAATACGGCGGCTTTAAGCCAGAGGCGAAAAACACCGCCTGCTGCCCGCACACTTAAGCCGGGCAGCACGGTGTTTTTTTTCTTTTGCCGCAATTCACCATGGGCATGCTTGGCCAGCAAGCTGACAAGCAGGGTTTTGGCGAATTTTGTAGAATGTTCCAATTAATAGCGGATGGCGATTATCTTCTGCCTATTGCGTTTGCGTCAGCTTAAACTACCCCTGGGAGATAACATCCACAAGGCATCCAATCTGCTCGCAATTTTTGTGCATACAAATTATTGCTTGGAGGGAAACGGTATGGAGGCGACGGGTAAGAATGATTTGGCGGTTCTTCATGGGGATGTTTTCTATAAAAGCATTATGGAGCAGGCGCGCAATATCATTTTGATAGTGGCGCCGGACGGCAAAATCATTGATGCCAATCTTGCGGCAATAGACGCTTATGGCTACACGCGAAGCGAAATCAGGGAGCTCAATGTCCGGGATTTGCGTTCACCCGCAACCAGGAATATTGTTGACGCGCAATTAAAAATCGCCCAGCAAGAGGGGATAAATTTCCGGACAGTTCATATGCGGCGCAATGGCGAGCTTTTTCCGGTAGAAGTAAGTTCCCGAGCTGTCCGCACCGGCGCGGGCGAAGTGGTGGTCAGTATTGTGCGGGACATTTCGGCGGCGATTGCCATGGAGAATGCCGCTAAAGAAAGGGAACGCAGGCTGCAGGAGCTGTATGAGCAGCTTATGGCCGCGCATGAAGAGCTTACGGCCGCGGACGAGGAGTTGCGGCAGCAGTTTGAAGAAGTGCTGGCGCGGGAAGCGGAAATCAGGCGGCAAAACACACTGCTGCAATCTTTTCAGGATATAATGGCCGGTCTCATGCGCCGGCAAGAACTTGATGAACTGCTGCCAAGAATCATTGAGGGGGCCACAGAGCTTGTAGGCACGCCGCACGGTTTTGTTTATCTCCTGGATCAGACGCGGCAAGTATTTTGCCGGCGCTACAGCACAGGAATATGTAAAAAGGATATCGGGGGCACAATACCGGTTGATCAGGGAATTGTGGGGGAGGTATATAAAACAGGCGAACCGGTGATTGCAAATGACTATGCCGCGTGGCGGGAAAAGTCGCCTTATCTGGCCGCGTTCAAGGAAATACAGGCGGCGATGCATGTGCCGCTGCAAGTGGAGGGACGGCTGGTCGGCACTCTCGGGTTAGCCTATTGTGAAAGCGGAAGGGCTTTTGGCCGCAGCGAGGTTGAAGTTTTAAGCAGGTTTGCCGAGCTGGCGTCAGTGGCTTTAGATAATGCCATGCTGCTTGATTCCCTAACAAAAGAATTGCAGGAACGAAAAGTGCAGGAACAGGCAATACGGCGCATGGCCTATTACGATTCTCTGACCGGTCTGCCCAACCGGTTACTGCTGCAAGAAAGCCTGGAGAATGAGCTGGCGCAGGCCCAAAGAGGCGAGGCTGAAGGCACCGTACTGTTTATTGATATTGACGATCTGAAGATAGTAAATGATACGTTTGGCCATTCACATGGCGATCGCGTAATTACCAGAGCCGGGGCTTATCTTTTGGCCGCAGCCGGCGAAAATGACTTGGTAGCCAGGATCGGCGGCGATGAATTTATGCTCATGCTCCGGGGGATAACCGAGGTTGCCCAAATTTCGCGAATTGCCGCCAATATTCTGCAGGCGCTAAATCGGGACTACGAAATTGAAGATGTGAGAATTAACATTTCAGCCAGCATTGGTATTGCCCGGTATCCGCTTGACGGGATGACGGTGGACGATATTTTTAAAAAAGCTGATATTGCGATGTATGCCGCCAAAGGCAGAGGGAAAAATACATGGCATTTTTATAATCCGAGCTTGCAGACCGCCGTCAATGACAATATGATGGTCAGACAAGGGCTGCGGCAGGCGATTGCGCGGCAGGAACTGTCGCTTAACTTTCAACCGATCGTCGATGCTGCCAGCGGCAGGGTAGTATGTTTTGAGGCTTTGCTGCGCTGGACAAGCCCGGAATACGGAAAGGTATCGCCCGCCCGGTTTATACCGCTGGCGGAAGAGAGCGGCGCCATTCACACCATCGGCAAATGGGTCATGCACGAGGCGTGCCGGTTTGCGCGCAAACTTGCCGCCAGCGGCAAGAACGATATTTATGTAGCGGTCAATGTTTCGCCGCGGCAGATAGCGGCGGAGGACTTCTTGCTATATGTGCGCGAGGCTATTGAGCAGGCTGCGATACACCCCCGTCAGCTCGCAATCGAAATTACCGAGAATGCCTTGATCGCCTCCCTTACAGATGGCAGCCGCAAATTAACGGCATTGCGCGAAATGGGGGTGCGGCTTGCTTTAGACGATTTTGGCACCGGGTACAGTTCACTGACATATTTGCGGAGCTTGCCGGTTGAAACCCTGAAGATCGACAAGTCCTTTATTGAAAAAATAGCAGCTGACGCTACCCAAATTCAGTATACGCGTTTCATTGTGGACATGGCGCACATGTTAAAGCTGGCCGTTGTTGCCGAAGGGGTCGAAACGCCGGAGCAAAGGCAAAAATTGTTAGCATGCCGGTGTGATTTTATGCAGGGATATTTGTTCAGCCGGCCCTTGCCGGAGCGTGAGGCCCTGCTGTTAGTTGAGGCCGAAGAAAACTGAAACTGAGGCTTAAAGGGAGGCTTTTTAATGGATTTTTCCGGAATGTTCTGGCTCTTATTCATGGTATTCACACTATGGCCGATGCTCCGGCAGCAAACGCTCGAGCGCAGCCGGCTGCGGCTGATCCGCATGATTGAGGAGCGGCGCGGTTCACGGCTGATCACCATGATTCACCGGCAGGAGGCGATCAGTTTTTTGGGGGTGCCGATCAGCCGGTATATTAATATTGAGGATTCCGAGCAAGTGCTGCGGGCAATCCGGATGACCCCGGACGATATGCCGATTGATATCCTGCTTCATACCCCCGGCGGGCTGGTGCTGGCCTCCGAACAGATTGCCCGGGCGCTTACGCGTCACCCGGCGAAAGTGACGGTGTTTGTTCCCCATTACGCCATGAGCGGCGGCACCATGATTGCGCTGGCCGCCGATGAGATTGTCATGGACTGCAACGCCGTGCTGGGACCCGTTGACCCCCAACTCGGGCAATATCCGGCCGTTTCCATTTTAAAAGCGGTCGAACGCAAGCCCATTCAAGAGGTGGACGACAACACCCTGATTTTGGCTGATATTGCGGAAAAGGCTATTAAACAGGTTAAGGAGGTTTTAGCGGTGATCCTGCTCGACAAGATGCCGGCCGACAGGGCGCACGAGCTGGCCGCTACTCTCACCGAAGGCCGCTGGACGCACGATTATCCCATCACTTGCGACAAACTGAAGGAATTCGGCCTGCCGGTCAACCCCGAACTTCCTACCGAGTTTTACGAGCTGATGGAGCTTTATCCGCAGCCGGCCCAGCGCCGCCCGTCCGTGCAGTATATACCGATTCCTTATAGTAAGGAGCCTTTTAAGAAGACCAATTAGCTCTTTTTCTCTACCGTCCGCATATACTGTACTGAGAACAGGAAGAGGGCGGCCGCTGGCGGCCGCCCTCTTCCCATTTCTGTGCAAGGATGTGGATGCATGCTTACTGCGACAGAATACCTGGGTTCAATCGGCATCGGCGTGACTTCGCCCCGTCTGTTCCGGGCAGACGACGGACACATTTATGTCGTGAAACTGCAGCATAACCGGTTGGGGCCTAAGGTGTTGGCCAATGAATATATTGCCGCAAAACTGGGAGAAGAGCTGAAGTTGTGTTTTCCGGCAAGCGACTTGATCCGGCTGGAAGCCGATGTTATCCTAAAAAGCCCGAAGCTGGTGCGGGCGGGCTTGCAGCCGGGCATTCATTTCGCCTGCCGCTATTTATCGCACAGCGCTTATGTAGACCGGCGCAAATTGGCCAAAGCGGTAAACAAGGAGCAGCTGGCCGGCGTAATGCTGCTCGATCACCTGTTGCATAATGTCGACAGGACATGGAACCGCAAGAATCTTATTATCCGCCGGGAAGAGGAAGGCGCGAAAATTTACGCTATCGACAATTCCCACCTGTTTGTGCGGGGCCGCTGGACTGCGGAAACGCTGCGGCAGTTGGCCGATCGCATCATAATTAACCACCGGCGCTCGTACGGTATTTTGTTGAAATATTATTTAAAGCCTGCTGATTTTGTGCCATATCTCGCTGCGGTCAGCCGGCTGAGCGATCAGTATATTAGCGAATTGGTTGCCTCAATTCCCGGGGAATGGCTACCGCTGGCGGCAGAGCGGCAGGCGCTTATCAGCTATCTCAGCCGCAGGCGGGAACTGGCAGCGGCGATCTGTTCGCAGCTTTGCTCGCTAATCCCGGATATAGACGGGAGTTCCCAGAACGACCAGGTTGAATAAGTCTTCAGCGTTATGGTTATGCATTCTGATGCAGCCGTTTGAAACCATCTGGCCAATCAGCCACGGCTTATTCGTGCCGTGAATGCCGTATGAGTCATAACTGAGTCCCATCCAGCGAGTGCCGAGCACGCCGCCGGGGTTGACAATCTTGGTCGCGATGGCGAAATTGCCAAGCGGCGTGGGGGTGGAAGGTTTGCCGACCGCGATTGGGTATTGCCGTACCGGGGCATTGCCGCTAAACAGCGTGAGCCGCCTCGCCGACCGGTTAATCAGGATGTTGGGCCTGGCGACGGCTGCCGCCCGTTCCTTCGCCTGCAGCGCCGGCGCCAGCTCGGTTTCCGCCGCATCCAGCAGCCGGCAATATGTGATGGGATCGAGCTGTCCGGTGACGGCAATGTGGGCAAGTTCCTGAAAGCGGGCGATTGCTTCCCGGGTTTCTGCGCTATAAACTCCGTCAACCGGTTTATCAAAGAGGCCGCGTGCCTTCAAAAGCTTTTGCACATCCGCTACACGCGGATTTTTTTCGTCTTCCGCCAGTTTTCCCAGCGACAGGCGATGCGGCAGATAGAGTGTTCTAAGCAGCATGGTATATACCTCCCCGTAATTATCACTAGACTATTATATGGAGAGGTGCACATTTTGGTCACAGGGCGCGAAAATGGACAAAATCGGGAAAAAACGGGAGGGCAGTATAAAGCGGGTGCTCAATTGGAAAAAATAAGAAAGAATGCATGGATTCGGCGAAAACGGAGGTCCTCATGGGAGAAAAGGTAACAGGCAATCTGCTCATTATCGGCGGCAATGAAGACAAGCAGGGAGAGTGCTTGATTCTGCGCAAATTTGTTGCCATGTCCGGCGGGCGGGAGGCCAAACTGGCAGTTATTACCACTGCCACCGAAATGCCCCGGGAAGTAGGCGACGAATATCGGGCGATGTTTCGGGATTTAGGCGCCGCCTCGACTTCGATCCTCTTTATCGGCAACCGCGAAGCCGCTAATGACCGGAATCAGGTAAGCGAGCTGGAGAATGCGACAGGCATTTTTTTCACCGGCGGCGATCAGCTGCGCCTCACCAGTATTCTGGGCGGGTCACGCGTAGATATGGCCATCCGCGCCGCATACCGGCGGGGGACGGTAATTGCCGGCACCAGTGCCGGGGCTTCGGTTATGAGCGATACGATGATTGTGGAGGGGGATTCAAGCGACACTCTGAAAAAATCTTCGGTCAATATGGCGCACGGCATGGGGCTCTTAGAAGAAGTGGTTATTGATCAGCACTTCGCCCAGCGCGGCAGAATTAACCGCTTGCTGGCGGCAGTAGCGCAAAATCCCTATGTGCTAGGAATCGGCATTGACGAAGATACTGCGCTGATTGTCTCGCCGGATGCCAAATGCGAAGTGATCGGCTCGCAGACGGTTACCATTGTCGACGGCAAGCATATTATCCATTCCAACATATCGGAGTCCAAGCCGTTTGAAGCGCTGGCGCTGACCAATGTTACGCTGCACGTGCTGCCGACGGGTTTTGGCTTTGACCTGAAGCGGCGGTTGCCGTACGCCTGCAAATAAGCGGCGAAGAGTGAAAGAGGTGCTGTGGTTATGCAAATTCTCTCGGTTCGTGTCTTGGAAGGACCCAATATCTACAGTTTTAATCCGGTACTGCGCGTCAGACTGGACACGGCAAGCTATGACAATGTAGCCAGCTCGGATCTGCCGGGCTTTACCCAACGCCTGCTTAAACATCTGCCCGGCCTGGCGGAGCATCAATGCTCGCGCGGACGCCCCGGCGGTTTTGTCGAGCGCCTGCAGGAGGGGACTTATCTGCCGCATATATTTGAGCATACGCTGTTGGAACTGCAGTGCATGGCCGGTTACCAAGTAAGCTTTGGCAAGGCCCGCAGTGCAGGACGGCCGCGCATATACGACGTAGTGGCCGGTTTTCGCAATCCCGAGGCGGCGCTTGCCGCCGCCCGCGTCGCTGAAGAGCTCCTGCACGCCCTGCTGGGTGGGTTTGCCTATGCCGTGGCGCCCGCCGTTGAGCGGATTCGGAAGGCGGGGGAGGCATACGAATTAGGGCCGAGCACAGCGGCTATTTTTGCCGCCGCAGTCAAACGCGGCATCCCTGTCCGGCGGTTGGGGCAGGATAACTTGCTGGTGCTCGGCTATGGCCGGAAGCAGCGGCGGGTATGGGCGACCACTACCGGGCTTACCAGCTCCATCGCCAGTGACCTTGCCTGTGATAAACAGCTGACCAAAGCTATCCTGGCGCAAGGGGGACTGATTGTTCCCGCGGGCATAGTTGCCGTGAGCGAAGAAGAAGCGGTAGCGGCTTTGGACGCGCTGGGCGGGCCGGTTGTGGTCAAGCCCCTTTGCGGCAACCAGGGGAAAGGCGTGACAATCGGCGTCAAGTCGCCGGATGAAATGAGGCGGGCGTATC
>JAOACF010000114.1 GCA_026417995.1 Negativicutes bacterium | reverse complement strand
TCAATATTTTGGTTTTGTGCCTTTCGTGGCTTGATCAGCACATTGCCATTGTATTGCCAGGCGTCTCTTTTTTCAAATGTCATTTTTCGTCGCTACAGGAATGCTCCCGTTATAAATACATTATCTCCCAACAGTATTCCCGCTATTCCCTAAGCATCTCATCAAATGTCAAGCGAAGATAAACTGCGCATCCACCATAGTAACGGAAATACTCATTACCTAAATCCTCATCAGATATATGGACAAGTTTACCACACTCGCCAACATACGACTTTAATATTAATTAACAGCAATAATACATGGCCGGCTGGTTACTCTATTACTGGGAGGTGATACATATGAAGGAAGCCAAGCCAGTTCATGAACTTTGCGTCGACAAGTCTTCATGCAAAGGTGAGCTTGCAAACAAGCAACTAAGTTCTGCTGCTGACTTAACCAAGGATAACCGCAAACAATACGAGGCCGCACAGCAAAAGCCCAAATCCACTCCGAGATAATGCAGGTCTTTTTGCGCGACCTTCCGAATATAGTTTCTCAACTATAGTTGGAAGGAGAAGAAAACATGGATAAGCTGGAGAGAATGCTCCGTGGATTGTTCTTGGATAAACTTCCCCCGCTGGCGCCCAGCGTTAAAGACAGCATGGTCAGAGTTCTTCCCTGGCTCTTTATGATTTTTGGTCTTCTCGGCTTGTTTGCGCTTATATCCGCCTATATTTCGTTCAGCTTCGCCAACATGCTGGCCATGGGCATGGGTCAGGTATGGGGAACAACCATTCCGGTTGTCGGATTTGCCATGATTTACCTGATTACTCCGGTTACTCAAATACTCTCCATCGCCGGCGGCTACTTGATGAAAAAGCGCCTCGCCAAAGGGTGGAAACTCGCCCTCGCCGCGACCCTGCTTAGCTTGCTAGCCCACTTCTTGTATTTGAGTTTCTTGGGTATATGTCTTGATTTGGTCTTCCTGTACATTCTGATGCAAATCCGAGAGCGCTATGCGTAAGCCGCCACGAAGGCGGCTAATTTTTTTGCGGATATTTCCATGTCTGATTTATGTCGTTTCGGTCACACTATAAACAGCAAATCATGGAGGTAAAACTATAGTCAACATCTATGACGATAATCTAAAATCATTACATGGTCCCTCCGGTCAGAAACAACAATCCCCCGGCCCTTGGGGCGGCAAGGACAATACGAAAAATGCTTCGGCTCAATTTTCCGAAGAAAAGAAAATAAAAACCCGTCCAAAACAATAGAAAGGAGCAATTACATGGCTGTAAAAGATCTGCGCGATTCGGACAAACTTGCTACGAAAAATGCAAATCCTAAAAATCAGTCAGATAATAATATGAATAGCAACAAGAACATGCCGTGCAAAAACTCGTTGCCGACCTAAGAAGGGTGGACTTTCCACTCTTCTTTTTTTCTGGGCAAACCCCTGGATAATTTGTATAATGTAACTGGAGTTTTCAGCAGGAAAGGGGCTCTGATTTTGCACGCCACCAATAAAGACAAAGAGCAGTTTGTCCATCAAGTGTTTTCCGCCATTGCTCACCGGTACGATCGCTTAAACACCCTCTTAAGTTTTAACCGCGACAAATATTGGCGCGCCAAAACCGTGGAAATAACTAAAATCACTGCGGGAGCCAACGTGCTGGATGTCTGCTGCGGCACAGGAATGCTCACGCTGGAGTTGGCAAAAGCCGCCGGTCCTTCCGGTCATGTGACCGGACTTGACTTTTGCCAAAACATGCTGGATCAGGCAGTAGTTAATATTGCCAAAACGCCCTATCGGCAAAATATTACTTTAATTCAGGGAAACGCCATGAATCTTCCGTTCGACGACAACTGTTTTGACTGCGCGACCATCGCCTTTGCCCTGCGCAATGTTCCCAACATTTTGCAGGTGATTTGCGAGATGCAGAGAGTTGTCAAACCCGGCGGCAGAGTAGTGTCGCTTGAGCTGGCCAAACCTAGCATGCCAGGCTTTAAGCAGCTCTATTACTTCTATTTTGAACAGCTTCTTCCCTGGCTGGGACGGGCCGGCGTCGGCATTGACGGGCCCTACCGCTGGCTGCCGGAATCGCTTAGGTGCTATCCGCATCAGGAAAAAATTAAAGAAATTTTTGCGGATGCCGGCCTTGCTCATGTGGAATACATCGAGCTTACCGGCGGCATTGTTGCGATACATTTCGGAATTAAGCAGGAGGCGCCATGCGCAAACTAAAAATATTTTTGGAAATGATCAAATTTGAACATACCCTGTTCGCGCTGCCTTTTGCCTATATCGGCGCATTACTCACCGGTCTTGCGATCCCGCAAACATATCATCTTATATGGATAACGCTGGCTATGGTTGGTGCGCGAACAGCGGCAATGTCACTTAACCGTATTATCGACAGGCGTATCGACGCTTTAAATCCCCGTACCGCCAACCGGGCGCTGCCGAAAGGCTTGCTTAATGTTTCGGAAGTATGGCTGTACGTCGCTGTTTCATTGCTGCTGTTTGGCATTTCGGCATACAAACTGAGTCCGCTAGCATTCACGCTTTCACCGATAGCACTTTTCGCCCTTACGTTTTATTCCTATACCAAGCGTTTCACTTGGCTCTGCCACTTTTTCCTCGGCGCTACTCTTAGCATGGCGCCTATGGGGGCATGGGTAGCCATCGCTAACAGCCTCAGCCTGGAGGCTTTAATTTTAGGGCTGGGCGTCATGTTTTGGGTTGCCGGTTTTGACATCGTTTATGCCTGTGATGACTACGATTTTGATAAGGCGTCCGGCATCTTTTCGATCCCTGCACGCTTCGGCATTGCCAAAGCACTTACAATTGCAGCAGGATTGCACGTCATCGCCCCGGTTTGCTTCGCTGCCGTCGGGCTGCTGCTGGGCTTAGGCATTTTCTACTGGGCAGGACTGCTCGTCGCAGTCTTTCTCTTATATTACCAGCATCGCTTAATTTCTCCCACAGACCTTTCTAAAGCGGGTGTAGCCTTCTATGGGCTGAATGGCACTCTCAGCATGGTCATGTTTATCTTTACGCTGCTTGATATCCTTTTTCCTAGCTTCTAGCTTACATCTTTAGCTTGCCGTGCGGGAAAACTAACCTCAATGCCAAACGGAGGTGATAACAATGCGCGGCAGCGGGGAAAACGATAAATCTGTAAAAGATGCAGCCAAGGCCTCCCAGTTTATCAATAACAAGAAATCCGGCAAATCAGGCAAGTAAGCCACGATCTTTATGTGGTAGCCTAAAAAAGTTCGCATGAACTTCTGCGTGACTTAAAGACTTCTGAACAACGCAACCCGGGCACGACGCATGGTGCGCAAGCCAGCGCCCGGGTCGCAACGCCCATACGAGAGATCGAAATAGGCTGGTCTGGTAAAGTAACAAGGAGGACGCTTAGCGACCTCCTTGTTACTTTACCAGACCGACCTGACGGATGATTTGTTTGGTTTGCTCCGCTTTGTTCATAGTATATAAGTGAATGCCTGCTACTTTATTTTCCAGCAAATCAACAATCTGCTCACAGGCGTATTCCATACCCGCTTTCACCATATCAGAAGGCACGCCGCCATACCGGTCCATCAGCTTAGCCAGTTTCTCCGGTATCGATGCGCCGCACAACGAAGTAATACGCTTAATCTGCTGGACGTTCAGCACCGGCATAATACCTGCGGCAATAGGACAATGTACGCCCTTGGCCTCTGCGCGTTCCCGGAACCGATAGAAAAAATCATTATCAAAAAAGAGTTGGGTAATTAGTAAATCGACTCCTTGGTTTGTTTTTTCCTTAAGGTAATAAATATCAAGTTCGAGATTACGGCACTCCAAATGGCCTTCCGGATAGGCGGCAGCAGCAACGGAAAACTGTCCGGTTTCTTTAATGTGAGCAATCAATTCCTTAGCATACCGATAGCCTTCGGCAACGGGTGAAAAATAACCTTCACCGGCAGGAGGGTCGCCGCGTAAAGCCAAGATATTTTCGATATGATGGTCACGCAATTCCCGCAAAATCTGATCGATTTCTGTCCGGCTGGCGTTGGCGCAGGTCAAGTGCGCCACTGTTTCCACACCATACGCGTTTTTCACTCTGGAGGCAATCTCAATTGACCTGGCAGCACTGCTGCCGCCTGCGCCGTATGTCACGCTGATAAACGCGGGAGTTAATTCTGTAAGTTGTTCCAATGTAGTGAAAACCGTTTCAATCGGCGTTTGGGGTTTGGGCGGAAATATCTCGAAAGAGATGACCGGCATCTCCCGTGCATAAATTTCATTCAGTTTCATTGTTCATGCTCCTTATATGTGTTTCTAAAGCGGATAGGCTTCTGTTTTCCCGCAAGTAGTCGACAAATATCCGTATACCGACCGTCTCCAGGAGCGGGTTGGCAAGCCCGAAAAATGAGCGCCGTATTTCGCAGCCTGTTATGGGGATAACAGTCAGTTGGCCCGTTTCCAGTTCCTCCCGCACCGCCCATTTGGAGATAAAACCAATGCCCGCTTTATCAATTATGGCGCGTTTTAAGCCCTGATTGCCGCTAACCTCAAAAACAACCGCGGAAGGCGCCAGTTTTTCGCCAAAGCGCTTCAACGCTTCTTCAATTACCCGCCGGCTGCCTGATGGTTCTGTCCGCATGATCAGACGCGCCCCGACGAGTATCTCCTTTAGCTCTTTGCCGCAAAGCCCTATTGCAATATCGGGATGTCCGACAAGCACCAGTTCATCATCCCATAAAGAAAAATGAAGACTATCCTCCTCGGGCTGAATACCGACAACCGCAATGGCAAACCTTCCGTCGCGAAATTTCGCGAGTATGCTTTTACTGTCGCCGGTAATGAGGGTAAAGCGGAAGCCTTTGTGCTGGCGCAAAAAACGGGCAATAAGTCCAGGCAGTATGAACTCTCCGGGAATTGTGCTCGCGCCAATAACGATATGCCCGTTGCTCCCCTCAAGCATACTTTGGATTTCATGATACGCCAATTTTAAATTTTTGTCGATGGCTAACGCACTTTCGTATAAACGACGTCCGTACGGCGTCAGCGTCACTCCTTTGCTGGTGCGGGTGACCAGCGGACAGCCAAATTGCTTTTCCAGACTGTCAATGTGAAACGACACTGTCGGCTGAGTTAAGTTTAATTTCTTTGCGGCTGCAGTAAAATTCTCTTCCTCAGCGACTGCGATAAATACCGATAATGATTGCAAATACGACACCAACATCCCCCCTGCTACATGTTTCGGTATTATTATTTTTATCTCCTGTTTTTGGCATAAAAAAGGAAATCGCTCATAGGCATAGAATAATTTTATGTCATCAATATATTAATTAGATAGGAGTGAGTGAATTGAATTGGCCAATTTTGATACTGACCGGCATAGTATTCGGTCTGGGCGCTGTACTACTGGTTAGGTTTGGCAACCCTGGCAATTATGGTTTTTGCGCAGCCTGTCATCTGCGCGATATCGCCGGGGCACTTGGCCTGCACAACGCCAATACGCTGCAGTATGCACGGCCGGAAGTGCTGGGCTGGGTGCTTGGGGCGTTTTCGCTGGCCTCTTTGCAAGGGCAGTTTCGTGCCAGAGGTGGCTCTAATCCGGTCGTACGGTTTATCCTCGGCATGGCAATGATGATTGGCGCCCTGGTCTTTCTCGGCTGCCCGTTGCGGGCCATCTTACGGCTATCGGCCGGAGACCTGAACGGTCTAACCGGAATTGCCGGTTTCCTGTCAGGAATATCAATCGGTATCATTTTTTTAAAACGAGGCTTTAACTTGGGCCGAGCCAAACTTCACACCAGCGGCGGTGCGAAGTTTTTCGGGTATCTTCCTGCCCTTGCTGCGTTGCAGTTAATTATCTCGGTCGCCTTTAACGCCCCCTATCTGAATTTCAGCGCCAAAGGCCCCGGCTCCATGCATGCGCCGGTTTGGCTCAGTCTTGCGGCCGGCTTAGTCGCAGGCGGTCTGGCGTGGAAAACAAGAATGTGCCTAAGCGGCGGGTTCCGCGATTTTCTGCTGGTTCGGGACACCTATATGCTTAGTGTTTACGCCATTTTATTTGTTTCAGCTCTGGCTGCAAACCTCCATTTGGGCTTTTTCAAGCTCGGCTTTGATAAACAGCCGCTCGCGCATACTATGCATCTTTGGAATTTCCTGGGCCTGTTTCTTACTGGAATAGCTGCCACTCTGGCTGGCGGCTGCCCGCTCCGGCAATTGGTATTGGCCGGCGAGGGCAATACCGATGCGGCATTTTGCGTCCTGGGCATGCTGGTTGGCGCAGGCATAGCTCACCAGCTTAATATTGCCGCCAGCCCGAACGGAGTTCTATTTAACGGCCAAATCGCCGTGCTGGCCGGCCTGATTGTTACCACAGCTATCGGCTTTATTTACCGGGAGCAAATCACTCCCATCGGCAAAGGAGCATGATTATGAAGAAAACGCTTGATCTTCGGGGCTTAAGCTGCCCAATTCCCCTCCTGAAAACCAGGGATGCTTTGGCGCAGGCGGATATGGTCGAAGTCTTGGTTGACGAACTCCCCCCGAAAGAGAATATACTTAAATTTGCGAAATCACAAAACTATAAGGTCGAGTGGACGGAAAGTGGCGGCGAATATCGCATAACCGTCAGCAAATAATTGTGATGTCTACCCGTATTATTACTTTTCCCTCCGTGGCACATGCCTTTCGCGCCGAAGCGTTACTTAAACAGCACAGAATCAATGTGCGACTGGTTGCCATTCCCCGGTCGCTGAGCGCTTCCTGCGAAGGCCTGGCAGCCGAAGTTGACCAGGCAGATATTGAGACTGCGCTTTCCGTTCTGGAAAGCCATCAAGTGCTTATGCTCTATAAAGGAATAACTGTAAGCTAAAATCCAAAAACTTCCGCCGTTTTCCACGTGCGGAAGTTTTTCTTAACTCCAATCAACTGCGTAGGTTTGGATACCTAAAACAATGCCAGAGGCAATCTTTTCCTGCCATTCCGGCGACGTAAGCGCGGCATAATCCTGCCCGGAGGAAAGATTACCGCAATCAATGCTTACCGCCGGCATATTGGTAAGGCGCAGCACATCGTAGTCTTCTTCTTGCACCCCTTGGTCACTGGTATAGTTCAGCGCGGCCAGTTCAGCCTGAACACAACTTGCCAGCCGAAACCCCTCTTCGGAATGCAAATAGCAATAAACCCGGGAACCCCGTGCCGAGCAATCGCCGTCCCGCCGGCAACGAAGCGAAAGAAATATGTCGGCGTCAGAAGCATTGGCGATATCGATCCGCATCATAAGATCACGTGTATCGTTTTCGGTTTCGCGAGTGTAGATAACCTCATAGCCTGCAGACAACAGCATATCACCGGCAATGCGGGCAATCGCCATATTAATTTCCGCTTCAACGCTTGCCTGGCCGGTAATTTCATTCCTGCCAGACCAACCAGGGTCAGGATCGATGCAAACCTTCAATCCGTACTCACCTCTAATGAGTTTTATATTAAAAAATATTCTCCTTTATTGAGCAAACACCTGCAAAATATGGCTTTGTCAAAAATCGATCAGCGCAGCCAAAATCCTTTTTTAATTATATACGGCTGCCAGAACTCCGGGTGAAAAAGTACGAGAATTGTAAACAATTCCAGCCGTCCCAGCAGCATATCCGCCGTAAGCACCGCTTTGGCAATAGGATGCAATTCGGCATATGTGGTTGTCGGGCCGATTACGCCGAAACCTGGCCCAACATTCCCCAGCGTTGCCGCCACAGCTCCCATGGCATCAAAGGGAGATAAACCGGTTGCGGCGACTAAAAGCACAGAAATAAAGAACAGCATAATATATAAGAAAAAGAATTGCAAAATGGTATTTAAAACCGTAAAATCGACCGGTCTTCCGCCAACTTTGACCGAACGCACAATCTTGGGATGTACGGCGCGCAGCAGCGAGCCTACCGTTTCCTTCATCAAAATAAGCAGCCTGATTACCTTTATCCCTCCGGCGGTAGAGCCGGCGCAACCGCCGATAAACATGAGCAGTAATAAGATAATCTTTGTTGCCGGCGGCCATTGGTCAAAATCTCCGGTCACAAAGCCCGTAGTGGTAATTATCGAAACAACAGTAAATAAAGAGTCCCTCAACCCCAGCTCCAGTGGTATATTTCCCTGGACACGCAAGAAAAGCGCGATCGCCAGCGCAGACACAATCACAATAGCGCCGTAGAGCTTAAATTCCGCGTCCTTCAGCACTCGCGCAAAACCTTTTTTCCAAGCAACATAGTACAGGCCGAAATTGCCCCCGGCAATAAACATAAAAGTGATAACAATAAGTTCGATATATATATTATCATAATACTTGATGCTGGCGTTTTTTGTAGAAAACCCGCCGGTCGCCATGGTCGCGAAGGCATGATTGACAGCGTCGAAAAAGCTCATGCCAGCGAGCCATAACAAAATAATCTCAATGCCTGTCATAATAACATACATCGTCCACAGGGACAAGGCCATTGTGCGTATACGCGGCATAACCCGCTCGACGGTAGGCCCGGGAGACTCGGCCCGGAACAGATTAACAGCGTCAGCGCCAAGATTAGTCAGAAAGACCAGAAATAACACGATTATCCCCATACCGCCTAGCCAATGCGTGAGGCTTCGCCAAAGTAAGATACTTCCCGGCAGCACCTCTACATCCGGTATTATGC
>JAOACF010000113.1:4173-8710 GCA_026417995.1 Negativicutes bacterium | reverse complement strand
AAGGTGTTCTTTGCTTTTGAGAAAAAACAGCGAACGGAAAGACAAAGCTAATTCTTCGCGCAGTTTTGACGAAATAACGGTATCCTGCTTGAGTGTATCTGCGTACGGATCAGCAATTGGCACATTGCGGATGCCGATATGCCGCAGGCGGGTAATGTATGTTTGCGTAAGGACAATGCCTTTTTCCAGCATTAGGTTGCCGTGTTCGTCCAGAATGTCGCCAGACAGCATCATTCCAGCCTTCACATGATCGATACGCAAGCTCTCACATCCTCCGGTGCGTCGATATTTCCATTATAATGTAGAATTTTGGCAAAAGTAAGACTGGTAGGAATAAAATGGCCCAAAGGTCCTATGCCGCCAGGTGATTTTTGGGACTTTAGTCCTGATCAAGGAAAAATCAGGATGCTTTTAATTTTACAGCATAGTGAGGGGCAAAATGGCAAATTATAATGCTGAAAACTAGGACAAAGGAGGGAATACCATGTTATCATCCAAGGAGCTGATGCACCTGGAAGACTTTTTGGGC
The DNA here is from genome assembly GCA_026417995.1 of Negativicutes bacterium. Lineage (GTDB taxonomy): Bacteria > Bacillota > Negativicutes > Sporomusales > JAOACF01 > JAOACF01. Next base: position 8,181 of record JAOACF010000113.1, on the reverse strand, counting down.
ATGGAGCAAACCAGCGTTAAGGCATTCAACCATTTCGCCAACATGACGCAAGACAGCCAGAGCAAACAGATGCTGCAGCAAATGGCGCAGAAATGCCAGCAGAATTTCCAGACGGTGAGCAGACACCTGAATGCAGGACAAAATCTACAATAGAGGTGACAAAGATGGCGCAAACCAGTCAAGGCGGCCAACCCGGCGGGCAGGGCACGCAGCAGCTTTCCGACCGCGATATTCTTCAGTTATGTCTGAATGAATGCAAGCACAAAGCATCGTCACTGAATATTTACATCCAAGAAGCTACCAGTGAGCAGCTTCGCCGCGACTATATGACGGTTCTCGGCGACGTTTACAGTCAAGAGCAGCAGTTGTTTGAACTGATGCAGCAAAAAGGCTATTACAACGTGAAAAACGCCAATCCGCAGGACATTTCCCAGGCTAAGAACAAGTTTAGCGGCCAGCAGAGCCAAAGCGGCATGCAGAGCCAAAGCGGCATGCAATGAAAAGGCTGAATGATAACTGTCAGAAACCCGGCTATAAAGCCGGGTTTCATTTCATGAACGAGCATAACGGAAAAGACCGGCAGGATATTTCTTGACAGTTGCCGCCGTCGGTGACTAAAATATAAATAGATGTAAAGGAAAACAATTGTTTGTTTCTAGTGATTATTATAGGAGAGTGGCCAAGATGGAAAAGTGTATTACGACACTGCTGCGCGAACAAGGCTTCAAAGTAACACCGCAGCGCCTTGCTATTTATCAGGCGCTTGCCGCTACCAAAAGCCATCCCAGCGCCGAAATGATTTTCCACGAACTGCAGCCGGTTTATCCTACGATGAGTTTGGCTACCGTGTATAAAACCATTGAAATTTTGAAAGAAATGAACCTGGTGCAGGTGCTTAACGCCGGCGAAGACAGTTTCCGCTATGATGCGAATACCGAAAGCCACCCGCATATCCGGTGTCTGTCATGCGGCCGCGTTGACGACCTAGAAGGTGTCGACGAATCCGTTTTCATTGACCAGGTTGCCGGCAAAACTCCCTATCGTCTGACCGGCCAGCAATTTTACTTTTATGGCGTGTGCCCGGCCTGTCAGCAAAAAACGTAAGGATACGCGCGCGATACTCCCGGATGGTCGGGAGTGTTTTTTTTTGTGTGAGATTAGGGAGCGGTGACCAGAGCTACGCCTGAACTTGTTCCAAGGCGCGTCGCCCCGGCCTGAATAAGTTCGTACGCCTGCTCAGCCGTCTTTATGCCACCGGAAGCCTTGATGCCGCAGCGGGACGTATCGCCGATAATTGTTTTAAAGAGCGCGACATCGGCTACCGTTGCCCCGCCTGCGGCAAAGCCGGTGGATGTTTTGATATAATGAGCGCCCGATTGCAGCACAACATCGCAGACACGGCGCTTTTCCTCATCAGTTAATAATGAAGTCTCGACGATTACCTTAACCAGGTTGCCTTCCGCGGCCGCTACTACCGCGCGGATATCGGCAAGCACAGCCTCCCATTGCCCGGCTTTTACCGCGCCGATGGGGATCACCATATCAAGCTCCTCAGCTTTATTCTGCACAGCGGTCGCAGCCTCATAGGCCTTGACTTTTGTCAAAGTAGCGCCGAGAGGAAAGCCGATGACCGTTGAGGTCTTAACTTTAGTGCCGGTGAGGAGATGAGCTGCCAGGCTTACATAGGCGGGGTTGACGCATACGGCGGCAAATTGATGCCGAACAGCCTCTTGGCAGAGGGTGATAATCTGATCTATCGTAGCGTCCGCCCTGAGTAGCGTATGCTCTATATATCGGTTCAGTTGTATCATTTATTGCGCCTCCTTACACATGCGGGATGTTCTGTCACTATTATACCATGCATATGTTTATATAGCGGCAAACATGGAAAAAGGCAGCAATTAGTTTACATAAATATCCGGTATCTATCCCCTCCCCCCTATGGTATAATGAAGTCTGCTATTTTGGCGAATTGGAGAGGAGGGGGGAAGATGCGCAAGATGACAATTGTAGAAACGACAGTCATCATTAGCCTGCTCTTGGCCGCCTTGTTCTTTGTCCAGGCGCCGGTAAAGCCGCAAATGTGGCTTTATCCCCTCGCAAGACAAGTTTTTCAGGCCAAAATGAACTTTGATACCCGCCATATGCAAAAGTATGAGACTGAACACTTTATTGTGAAATATACTGAACAAGACGCCGACATTGTAAAGATGGTTGCGGACGCCGCCGAAAAAGCGTATCATCCTGTTACCTCCATACTGGGTTACCGGCCGGAAGGTAAAGCCATGATTGTCGTTTATCCTGACAAAAAGCAGCTTAACGAGCTGTTTGGCTGGACGAGCGGCGAAAGCGCCATGGGCGTTTACTGGGGTGGCGTGATTCAAGTGTTGTCGCCGCAGGCGTGGCTGAAGGACGTGAATTCCGCCGCAGAATTCACTCACAGCGGCCCTGTGCTGCATGAGTACACACATCTGGTATTTGACTACATGACCAGCGGCAATTACTCCCGTTGGTTTACCGAAGGACTGGCGCAATATCTGGAATACCGGGTAAATGGCTATGAATGGCTTACCAAAGACAATAAGCTGACAGGCCGGTTGTATACCATGACACAGCTTGACGATCGCTTTGACGATCTTGACAACAAGTCGCTCGCCTATCGTCAGTCGCTTGCCGCAATCCGTTATATTGCCGAAGTTCACGGCGATGACAAGCTGCGTGCGGTTATCCGTGATCTGCGTGCGGGGGTGGCGACGGACAAGGCGATCAGCCGTAATTTAGGTATGAGCTATGACGAATACGAGAGAGCCTGGACTGCTTGGGCGGCAGGCACAATGAGCAATTTGAAAAAATAGCGGTGATATGTCCATTATCAGACATATCACCGCTATTTCTATTCAGCGGGGGGAACCTGCTGGGATGCAGCGAGCTTAGCGTTTAGGGCATCGAGCAGTTCGATTATTTTTTTATTTTGTACAATAATAATTTCTTGGTTTTGCACAATGGTGCGAAGCGGTGCGAGGCCTTCTGCAAAGTGATCCATGATCTTCTTGATGATTTTTTCGTAGGATGACGCCATAGTAACCTCCTCGGTGTATTTGGTGTATTCTATGCGAAGCAGACATAAAGTGTTACATACGCACAAATTGGGCATGGCGCCGCCGGAGGCGAATTTGTGCGATTAGCGGGCGCATGCTAGAATAAGAGGTAGCAGTTATCGCGGAGGGAATTATAAATGAATATTTATCATGCCTGTGATATCAGGGGAATTGCCGGGAAGGAGCTTACTGACGTGCTGGCCCGCCGGATTGGCTTGGCCGTAGGCAGCAAACTTGCCGGCTGCAGCGTTGTGGTGGGCGGCGATATCCGCTTGTCGACGCCGCGCTTTCAATATATAGTCATCGAGGCTTTAGTTGATTCCGGCTGCCAGGTCATTGATATCGGCACGGTCGCTACCCCGGTGTTTTACTTTGCGCTGCAAGAAACGGCCGCCGCAGGTGGTGTCATGATAACCGCGTCACATAACCCGGCTCCCTATAACGGGTTTAAACTGATTTTAGGGCCTGAGCCGGTAACGGAAGAGGATATCCAGGAGATCAAGAAATTAGTTGATGCTGGGGTAAGTGTTTCCGGCAAGGGCAGCAGCCAAAAGCTGCCGGTCATAGCGGACTATCTTGCCCATACCGCTGCCAAGGCCAAGCCGGGCAGCATGAAGGTGGTTCTGGATGCTGGCAACGGCGCAACAGCGTGTATTGCGCCGAGACTGTTCCGGGAACTGGGATACGATGTTGTAGAGCTTCACTGCACCCCGGACGGCAACTTTCCTCATCGGCCGCCTAATCCGGCGCTGGCGGAAAACTTGGCGGAGCTTGGCGCAAAGGTGCGGGAAACCGGGGCAGCTATCGGGATTGGCTTTGACGGCGACGGTGACCGGGTCGGTTTTGTGGATGAAACCGGCAGGCCGGTGGATAATGACGATATTATCACGCTTATTGCCCGATCCTACCT
>JAOACF010000113.1:0-4163 GCA_026417995.1 Negativicutes bacterium | reverse complement strand
ATCCTACCTGGAGCGGGAGACGGGTACAATAGTTTATGACGCCAAGTGTTCAATGGTTGTTCCGCAAGAGGTGGCCAAAGCCGGCGGCCGGGCGGTTATGGCGCGGGCGGGCCACACTTTCAGCAAAGCGGCTTTTCGCCGGGAAAACGCTTTGTTTGCGGGCGAAATCAGCGGCCATTTCTTCTTCCGCGAGCTTGGCTATGATGACGGCATGTTTGCCGGGCTGAAAGTATGCGAGTTTGTCGCGGCGCATGGACCGCTGTCCAAATTGGTTGATGCCATTCCCAACTATTTGCTCACGCCTGACATTCGCGTGCCCTATCCGGGCAATGATAAAGAGGCTGTGCTCCGGCAAGTTGCCGAAAAACTTGCAGCGTACCGCCCTAATCTCATTGACGGCGTGAGGATTGAATTCGCCGACGGCTGGGGCATGATCCGGGCCTCGGTTACCGAGCCGCTGTTTACATTGCGGTTTGAGGCAAAAACCAAAGAGCGTTTAGCTGAGATTGAAACACTGCTCCTAGAGGCGCTGCCTGAACATGTGCGGCAGGCGGTCAAGGCGAAAATGGACGGTGTATAGCGTGCTGGCAAGACCTGCTAGAGGATTTGCGGGTATAACGGCGAAATACTATTACCGTTAATCCCAAGTTTGAATACAGGAGTTCTTGCCTTGATAAAATTGCACGTACTTGCAAGCGGCAGTACCGGCAACGCAGTATTTCTGCGTTGCGGCGGCACCAAGCTGCTCGTTGATGCCGGCATCAGTCCCCGGCGTATAAAAATGTCTCTGGCTTCTGTAGGAGAGGCTATTGACGATATTGATGGCGTGCTGATTACCCACGAACATCACGACCACGTGAAAGGCTTGCTGAACCTTTCCAAAAAATACCGGCTACCTGTGTACACGCGGCCGGGAACCTGGCAGGGCCTAAGCTGCCGCGACCTTATTCCCGAAGATTGCCGGCGCATAGCCGGCGACAGCTTTGATATCGGCGAGGTGAAAGTAGAAGCTTTTCCCCTTTCGCACGATGCCAACGAACCGGCAGGGTATAACGTATATTACCGCAGCCGCAAATTAAGCATTGCAACCGATCTGGGTTTTGTCACCGACAGCGTCAAAAAGGCGCTGGCCTGTTCGGACGTAATGGTCTTTGAGTCCAATCATGACCTCGACCTCTTGCGACAAGGGAGCTATCCCTGGTATCTAAAGCGCCGCATTATGAGCAACCGGGGGCATCTGTCCAATGTCGACGCCGGCTGGACGCTGGCCCGCCTTGACCGCAAAAATCATACTCAGGTTTTTCTCGCTCATCTCAGCCAGGAGAACAACCGGCCGGAGATTGCCGAGCAAACAGTGCGGGGCATTCTCGAAGAGCAGGGCCTGGCAGTAGGCAAGGACATTGAACTTCACCTTACATACCCTGACCGCATAGCCAGCCTGGGGCATATTTTTTCCGAGGAGGAGTGAATATGTTGAAACGTCTAATTCCCTATGTGATTGTGGCTTTGATCAGTGCCTTAATCGGCAGCACTATCGCCGGATGTGCTCCCTTTTTTGCTAAAAACGCGCCGCCAAACCCGGCTCCGAGCGGACTCAACCCGCCGGCTGCCAAAGCGGCGGTTTCCGAAGCGCGCAACACGCCGATTGTTCGTGCCGCGCAGGCCGTTGGGCCGGCAGTTGTCGGCATAACCAACAAAGCCTATGCCCGCGACTATTTTAACCGCAAAGTCGTGATTGAGCAGGGTTCCGGTTCGGGCGTTATCTTTGACGCCAATGGCTATATTGTCACTAACAACCATGTTATTGAAGGCGCGGCGGAAGTGGTTGTTTCCTTGTCAGACGGCCGCTCGCTGCCCGGTAAAGTGATTGGCGCTGACCCGGCTACCGATCTTGCTGTTGTTAAAATTGATGCCACCGGCCTGCCTGTCGCCCAATTCGGCGACTCTGACAGCCTTATGGTGGGAGAGCCGGCTATTGCGATTGGCAATCCGCTCGGCCTTGAATTCAAAGGCAGTGTTACTGCCGGTGTGATCAGCGCCCTCAACCGCTCGATCGAGATTGGCGAGCGCCGCTTCAAACTGATCCAGACCGATGCCGCCATCAATCCCGGCAACTCCGGCGGGGCGCTGGTTAACGCCGATGGTGTGGTCGTGGGTATCAACAGCGCCAAGATCGCCATTCAGGGGGTCGAAGGCATCGGCTTTGCCATCCCGATCAATACCGCCCGCCCGATTATTCAGTCCATCGTGGAAAAAGGCCGCGTCATTCGCTCTTATCTCGGCGTTGGCGTGCTTGATAAAGGAACTGCCGCCCGTTACGGCTATGAACTTAATCTGGAAAAAGGCGTCTATATTGCCAACATTACCAGAAACGGCCCTGCGGCCAAAGCCGGCATCCGTCAGGGCGACATTATACTGAAGGTTGGCTCTGCCGAGACAAATAGTGTGGCTGACCTGCGGGCGGCGCTTGACGCGATCCCTGTTGGCTCTCGCGTCGATGTTATCATCATCCGTGATGGCAGGCAGCAAATCATCAGCGTAGTTTTAGAGGAGATGCCGCAGCAGTAGTGTCATGCGAATATCCATTGTAACCGTAGGCAAGATCAAAGAAAAATATCTGTCCGCCGGTATCGCCGAATTTGCTAAACGGCTTGCGCCGTATTGCCGGTTGGACATCATCGAAGTCGACGAGGAACGCATGCCGGATACCCCGTCGCCTGCCGCAAAAGAAAAAACGCTCACCCGTGAGGGTGAGCGTTTGCTCAAATCTGTCCGTGATAACAGCTATCTTATCGTGCTAGACGTCGCCGGCAAGCAGCTCTCCTCTGAAGACTTCGCCGCCAAGCTCGACAGCTTGGCGCTGTCCGGCCAAAGCGACATCACCTTCGTCATCGGCGGCGCCTTCGGCCTGGCCCCCAACATCCTGGCGGCAGCCAAAGAACGGCTGTCATTCAGCAAAATGACATTTACGCATCAGATGATCAGGTTATTATTAGTGGAACAAATCTACCGGGCGTTTAAGATCAGCCGGGGGGAGAAGTATCATTGGTAACGGTGCAAAAAGCTCTCAAGTCTTGAGAAATCGGGCTTGAGGGCTTCTTTTTTTGTGTGTTACTAAGTGAGAAGATGAAGGTGTCCTGATTGCCCTGCAAATTTGCAAAGGGGGAGGAGGGGGGGGAGAAGTCTTCTGTTCGTCAATATAGTACTCTCATTGTCATCAAAAAGATTATTGATCGTTAAATGCGTGACTTAAAGAATGGAGGACTTAGCGAATTATTGTTGAACAAGCCTAATAGGCATAAGTAGAATTATCGAGAGGTTTAGTAATACTATTGGAGGGCAATGTGGTTATAGATGCTGTTTGCTCTTGTGAAAGGCTTGAAAAAGCGGCGGGACCTCGTTCCTTGTCCTTAGTAGATCTAAATCTATTACATACTTCTAGTGATTTTATGTATCATTTAAGTGTCTAGGTTATTGGAATTCTAAGTAATATAGAAGGCAAATTAGGAGTATTTTATGAATAGATATTACTATTCGGCATCTATAGGTATATTTTTAGCGCAAACCGAAAATGAAATATTAGGAGAACTATCCCGAAACAATCCGTTTGGGCTTGATGAAACTCAAAAAAATGCATGGATGTATCAAATGCGTCTCTTAAAAACCCAGCTTTCTTCTTTTTCTGAGGGTAGCATTATATTTGAGTATACTATTCCACGTATTGGCAAACGAATTGACAACGTTTTCATAATGAATGGGCTTATTTTTTTGCTGGAATTTAAAGTTGGAGACAGCGTTTATCATAATTATGCTGCTGAGCAAGTGATGGACTATGCATTAGATTTAAAAAACTTTCATAAGGAAAGCCATAATAAAATCATTGTTCCTATTGTGGTGGCAACACGGGCCGATAGGAAGGAAAATTATATTAGCCAATATTCTGACGGTATAATAAAACCTCTGTTTAGTAACGGCGGCAATTTATCTGAAATTATCAAAAAGGTTTGTTGTCTGTATAAAGATAAGCCTATTTTTATAGAGCAATGGGCAAATTCTGGTTATATGCCAACACCGACCATAATCGAAGCTGCTCAAGCACTTTATAGCGGAAATAGCGTAACAGATATATCTCGATCAGATTCAGGACACCTAAACTTGAGTGC
>JAOACF010000112.1 GCA_026417995.1 Negativicutes bacterium | reverse complement strand
AGATGTGTATAAGAGACAGGGGCAGCCTGCTCGGTTTTTTCTGCGTCGCTGAGGCCTACAGTTCGCTGGCGCTGCGCCAATTCGTTGATGCGGGCAATTAATTCAGCGGTAATCATTGTAAAAACATGCTCCTTTCATAAGTATTGATTCATACGCGATAATTGCAATAAAAACCTGCCACGCGAGTGAAAAAGGAGGAATTTTATGCATGACTTGATTATCATCGGCTGCGGTCCGGCCGGAATGACTGCAGCGGTATATGCCGCACGCAAAAAGATGGATATCCTTATGCTTACGGAAGAGTTTGGCGGTCAGCCAATGTGGACGCGGGACATTGAGAATTATATGGGGTATCAGTATATTACCGGGCCCGAACTGATGGGCAAGTTTGAAGAGCAAACACGGCAATATCCTCTAAAGATTTTATACGAAAAAGTCACCGGAATCTCTCAGAAAAATGACGGTAATTTTATTGTGACAACGACGGAAAGTAGTTATCAGTCCAAGACGGTAATCATCGCCTCCGGCAAGCGACCCCGGCGGTTGGAAGTTCCCGGCGAACAGCAATTTACCGGGAGGGGCGTGAGCTATTGCGCGACTTGCGACGGCCCGCTGTTTGCCGGCAAGACAGTCGCCGTCGTGGGCGGAGGGAATTCGGCAGTACAGGCTGCGGTTGAGCTGAGCAAAGTTGCGGAAAAAGTATATTTAGTTAGCCGCAGTGCTTACGTCGCCGACCAGGTGGTGATTGACAAAATGAAGCAGGCTGACAATATTATCGAAATGCAGGGGTACGATTCGGTAAGCATCGAAGGCTCAGAGTTTGTTGAAACATATAAGATCCGACGGAAGGAGACAGGGGAAATTAAGGAGCTTGAAGTACAGGGGATTTTTGTTGAAGTCGGCCTGATTCCCAACTCGGAATTCGTCAGCGGATTGGCTGATAAAAACCGGTATGGCGAAATTATCGTTGATTGCCGCGCCGCTACGAAAACCTCCGGGCTGTTCGCGGCGGGGGACGTCACCGACGGTCCGGACAAACAAATCGTTATTGCCGCCGGCGATGGTTCCAAAGCAGCTTTAGGCGCATACGACTATTTGCTTTATACGGCAAAGTAATGCGGTCATCAAAAATGTTTTTCACAACTGCTATTATTCCCGGTTGAAAAAGAAGAATAGTATTTTGGGAAAATCCTGTAATCGTTTTGCAGGATTTTTCCATTGCTGCCAGAATAATTAAATTCAGATGCGTTTTGGCGTACGACCTAATCCGAAAACCGGCAGCACGAAGGCGTGCCCTTATTTGTGGACAATTGCAAATAGGCGCGTTTTTTTGTTAAATTTATCATACTCCGAACCTGCGACTGGTTGCCGCTTACGCGGAAAAGTGCCAGCCGGCACTTTGCGCAAAAATAAAAAGAAAGCTGGTGTAACAGAAGAATGGAAAGAAGGGTTATCCAAGTCGAAGAAAAACTCCCGCTCCTGCAAACAGTTCCGCTCAGTCTGCAGCACTTGTTCGCTATGTTCGGCGCCACCGTTCTTGTACCTTTTTTATTCAAAGTCAATCCGGCTACATCACTCTTAATGAACGGCATCGGCACGATCATCTATCTGATCCTTTGCAAAGGGCGCATTCCTGCATATCTTGGCTCTAGCTTCGCTTTTATTTCGCCGGTATTTGTCGTTCTGCCGCAGTATGGCTATGCGGCGGCGCAAGGCGGCTTTATCGTATTTGGACTGTTCTTTATCCTGGTTTCGCTGATTGTACGGGTAGCAGGCGTCCGGTGGATTGATGTGATCTTCCCGCCGGCAGCTATGGGGGCAATTGTCGCCATTATCGGCCTGGAACTGGCTCCGGTCGCCACGAATATGGCCGGTTTGACAGGAGATTTGGTCAAACAGCTCGGCATTCCCTATGCCAAAGCTATTACGGTATCCATGTTTACTTTAGCGGTGACTATTTTGGGTTCGGTACTGTTCCGAGGCTTTTTCTCCATCATCCCGGTACTGGTAGGAGTAGTTTCCGGTTATGTGCTATCGCTGTTTATGGGGATAGTTGACCTGAGTGCCGTGGAGAAAGCGGCTTGGTTTGAAATTCCCACCTTGTACGCGCCGGAATTCAATCTGAGTGCAATTATGATCATTTTCCCGGCGGCGCTGGTTGTATTGGCTGAGCATATCGGCCACTTGGTCGTTACCGGCAACATTGTCGAACGGGATTTGGTAAAAGACCCCGGTCTGCATCGTTCTTTGTTCGCTGATGGTGTTTCCAATGTTCTTTCTGGCTTTGCCGGCGCTACGCCGAACACGACTTATGGCGAAAACATCGGCGTCATGGCGATTACCAAGGTTTATAGCACCTGGGTAATTGGCGGCGCGGCGGTTATTGCCATCGCCCTCTCGTTTATCGGCAAGCTGGCAGCATTGATCCGCAGCATTCCGACACCGGTAATGGGTGGGGTTTGCATTCTGCTGTTCGGCGTAATTGCGGCGGCCGGTATTCGCATGTTAATTGAAAAGCGTGTAGACTATACAAAAGCCAGAAATATGATTTTGACTTCAGTAGTGCTTGTGAGCGGCATCAGCGGCGCTGCTGTCCAGTTTGGCTCGGTTGAATTAAAAGGAATGGCTCTGGGAACGGTTGTAGCAATCATCGTCAGTCTGACTTTTGAACTTTTTGACCGGTTAGGGCTGACTACTGATAGCGTTAGCTCCCCCGGAGTTCATACGCCGGACGTAAAATGAAAGAAAAATGTCCGCTGCGGCGGGCATTTCTTTTCATAGGGAGGGTATCTTATTAATTATGAAGAAACTTGTTTTGATTAAAGGCGGCGGTGATTTGGCGACCGGTATCGCTCACCGCCTGTATCGCGCAGGATTTGCCATTATTATTACCGAAATACCCTGCCCTACAGTAATACGACGCACGGTGGCCTTTGCCCAGGCCGTCTATGCGGGAAAAGCAACCGTAGAAGATGTTACCGCCGTTTTGACTGAGCCCGACAAAGCCTACGCGATATTGCGAGAAGACAAGATTGCGGTTATTGTTGATCCGGCGGCCGCATGTATTGACAGTATCAAACCGTGGGCTGTGGTGGACGCGATTATTGCCAAGTATAATACCGGAACATCGCTTGCACAGGCGCCAATAGTTATCGGCGTTGGTCCCGGTTTTACCGCTGGCGTGGATGTGCATGCCGTAATCGAAACAATGCGAGGTCATGACCTGGGAAGGGTTATTACGGCTGGTTCGGCGCAGCCGAACACAGGCATACCGGGGGAAATAGGCGGATATACGCTTGAACGGTTGCTGCGGGCGCCTGAAGACGGTATCTTCCAAGCCGTAAGGCAGATTGGGGAAATGGTAAAGGCCGGTGACGTTGTAGCAGTCGTTGGCAAACATGCGGTCATTGCCAAAATCGGCGGGATACTGCGCGGTCTGCTGCAGGACGGACTGCCCGTCACGGCCGGTATGAAAATTGGCGACATCGATCCGCGCTGCCGGCCGGAACATTGCTATACAATTTCAGATAAAGCACGGGCGATTGGCGGGGGAGTACTGGAGGCTCTGATGTGGCTGGGAGGAAATCAGCGTGGGTAGTCTGTTTGACCGGCTCCGTGAAGCGATTGAGGCCGGGATTAGCGTTAATATTATAACATTGGTGGAAACGCCTGCTGACGAGACTGAATATCTAGGGCAGATTATGCTCGTTTTTCCGGACGGTGATACGGAAGGGACTATCGTTGACGCGGACGTAACCGCCGCAATAATTAATATTGTCGCCACGAAAGAATGGAGCCGACCTGTTTTGCTCGAAGTTCCCGGAAGAGGCTACCGTATATTTTGGAATCGCAGTGAGAAAAAGCGCCGAGCAGTTATTGCCGGCGGCGGGCATATCAGTCTGCCGCTGTCCGAGATACTGGCTTTGGCCGACTTCAGCGTTACGGTTATCGACGACCGTCTTGAATTTGCCCACAAGGCACGCTTTCCTAAGGCGGATCAGGTAATCTGCGACAGCTTTGCGCGCGCGCTTGGCGCGGTGGAAATAAATAGTGATACGGCGGTAATCATTATGACGCGCGGGCATCGCTATGACACCGAATGCCTGCGGGCAGTGCTTGACAGGCCGGCCAGGTATATTGGTATGATAGGAAGCCGCCGCAGAATTCGGGCGCTTATTGAACAGTTTGCCGCCGAAGGCGTTAAGGCCGACAGACTGGCTTCTTTATATGCACCAATTGGCCTTGATCTCGGCTCGCAGACACCGGGGGAAATTGCCGTCAGCATCGCAGCCGAAGTTGTGGCTGCCTTCCGAGGCGGTGACTGCCGTTCACTAAGCCGGAGAGTAGGGGAAAAACATGGATGAGACACTTGTCAAATTGATTGCCGCCGCTCTTGAACGCGGTGCCAAACTGGCGCTTGCAACTATTATTGAAACCAAAGGCTCGACGCCCCGTAAAGCCGGAACGGCGATGGTTGTTTGGCCCGACGGACGGGTGGCGGGTACTATCGGCGGCGGCTGCAGCGAGGCGGAGGTTAAGCTGCGGGCACTGCAAGCACTGGACGATGGTCGGCCTGCCCGGGTGGAGGTTAGAATGCTGAATGACGCAGCGGCCGAAGAAGGTATGGTTTGCGGCGGTATCATGCAGGTGTTTGTACAGGTTATTAAAACCGGCTAAGCCGAAGCTATGAAGCGCTCAGCCGGGGGAGGAAATCAAACGTTGGCCTGTCGCGATATTTTACGGGCACCCCTTACGGGTGCTTTTCTTTCACAGCCCGGTATCATCGCTATTATTGGCGGCGGTGGAAAAACCAGCTTGCTGCATGCTATGCTTCGTTTGTTACGGGGACACGGTGTACATGCTGTCGGGGCAGTGACAACCAAAACGTATATTCAGGACAAGCACCCGAAGCGCTTGATATATGCCGCTTCGCTGTCTGCTTGCATTGACGCGGTAGCTGATGCACGACAGTATCCTGAAGCGACCGTGTTATGCGGCGGCGTTGACCCGCAGGCGCCGGCAAAAGCCTCGGGTATATCGCCTGCCTGGCTTGATATAGCGGCGGCGAACTTCCCGCAAGCTGTCATTGTCGTCGAAGCTGACGGCTCGGCAGGAAAATCGCTGAAAGGCCATTTAAGCCATGAGCCGGTGCTGCCTGACACAAGCCGGTTAGTCATCCCGGTGATCGGCGCCGATGTGCTTGGCCAATCCATCAATACGGCAACAGTGCACCGGCCTGAGCGTTTTTGCGAACTGGCCGGCGCAAGGCCCGGGGAGATTATTACCGGGGAAATGATTGCCGGCGTGGTGTTTCATCCGCAGGGATACCTTCATAATACCCCGACTCATACCCAGGTCATTCCGTTTATCAATAAAGTGGACAGCTGTCGTGATCATAAACGTGCGGCTTGCTTGCTTGAAGCGCTGAGACGCAGGGGCGAAGGGCGCATCACGGAGGCGGCCGTAGGAAGTATAGAGAAATGCTGCGTTACCGTCAGAAAATTAGAAAATTGATAAAGAGACTTGGATTCTTTGCCATAATGTGTATAATATAACCAATATGATTTTCTAGGGATATTTGTACTTGCTGGGTGGACGCAAGGTGAGACACGAAACTAATAAGCGGAGGCATGAAATGAAAATAGTTGTTACTGTTGTCGGCGAGGACCGGGTGGGCATTATTGCCATGGTTAGCGGAATTTTGGCGGAAAACCAGATTAATATTAACAATATAAATCAAAATATTGTCGATGGATTTTTCAATATGGTGATGATTGCCGATATGGCTGCCGCCCGCATCAGCCTGAAAGATTTGCAAAAAATACTGCGTGAACGCGGTGAAGCGATTGGTTTGGACATAAAAGTTCAGCATGAAGATATTTTTCGGATTATGCACCGCATATAACAGGTAGCGGGAGGATATTATGCTGACAATACAGGATATACTTGAAACAAACCGGATGATTGCCGAAGACAAGCTCGACGTGCGCACCATTACGCTAGGCATCAGCCTGCGTGACTGCGCTCATCCCGATCTCGACGTGTTTTGCCGCAACATCTACGATAAAATCACGCACACAGCAGAACACCTGGTTCGGGTTGGCGAAGATATCGAGGCCGAGTACGGCATTCCGATTATCAATAAGCGTATTTCCGTTACACCGATTGCCATTGCCGCCGAAAGCTGTCGAACAGATACGCTGGTTCCGGTAGCCGAGGCCCTGGATAAAGCGGCTCAGGCGGTTGGCGTCAACTTTCTGGGCGGTTTTTCTGCGCTGGTCGAAAAAGGCTATACACACGGCGACCGCCGCTTAATTCAGTCCATACCCGAAGCGCTGGCCGTAACTGAACGGGTTTGCTCATCCGTGAATTTGGGGTCGACCAAGCACGGCATTAATATGGACTGCGTGCGGGAAATGGGCGAGATTATCAAAAAGACCGCTGCGTTAACTGCAGACCGTGATGCGTTAGGCTGCGCCAAGCTGGTCGTTTTTTGCAATTCTGTCGAGGATAATCCGTTCATGGCCGGTGCGTTTCACGGAGTAGGCGAAGGCGAGACGGCGGTCAATGTGGGCGTCAGTGGTCCCGGCGTGGTGAAGCGAGCGCTGGAAGGATACAAAGGCGCTGATTTCGGAACAATCGCCGAGATTATTAAGAAGACTTCGTTCAAAATTACGCGGGTTGGCCAACTTGTCGCCCAAGAGGCATCCAAGCGCCTAGGGGTGCCCTTCGGCATTGTGGATTTATCGCTGGCGCCGACGCCTGCTGTGGGTGACAGCGTTGCCTATATTCTGGAAGAGATGGGGCTGGAAAGCTGCGGTGCACCGGGAACCACTGCCGCGCTGGCCTTGTTAAATGACGCTGTTAAAAAAGGCGGGCTAATGGCTTCGTCATTTGTTGGCGGTCTTAGCGGTGCCTTTATCCCGGTTAGCGAGGATGCGGGAATGATTGCGGCGGTTGAGCGCGGCAGCCTCAGTCTGGAAAAACTCGAAGCAATGACCTGCGTCTGTTCGGTAGGGCTTGACATGATTGCCGTGCCCGGTGATACTTCGGCGGCGACGATTTCCGCCATAATTGCCGATGAAGCGGCGATTGGCATGATTAATAATAAGACGACAGCGGTGCGCATCATCCCCGTGCCCGGAAAAAAAGAAGGCGATTATGTGGAGTTTGGCGGTCTGTTGGGACACAGCCCAATACTTGCCGTCAACCGTTTTCAGTCGCATGATTTTATCGCCCGCGGCGGCCGCATTCCAGCACCTGTTAGAAGCTTGACTAACTAGCTTTACAATATAAAGCGAGAATTTTATAATGAGAAGTAGCAAAAGAAGCAGGATTGCCATGCTGTACGGCGGTCTGCTTTTTTTGCTGGCGGGGAGAAAGAAAGGGTGATTAGGACATGGCCATTGTTAAGGTAAGAGTTGAGGATGCCGTAGGCAAAGTTTTGGGACATGACCTTACCAAGATTGTGCCGGGCGAGTATAAGGGCCCTGCTTTTAAAAAAGGCCATATTATCCGTAACGAAGATATTGAGCATCTGAAAATGATTGGCAAGGATCATATCTTTCTAATCGAACTTGGGCAAGGGCAACTGCATGAAAACGACGCCATCACCCGGATAGCCGCGGCGGTTGCCGGGGAAAACATTATACAGACCGAGCCTAATGAGGGAAGAATTAACTTGATCGCCAAAGTGGATGGGCTGCTTAAAGTCAACCGGGATGCAGTTATTGCCGTCAATGAGGTCGAGCATGCAGTTTTATCTACCCGTCACAGCAATTATTTGGTCAAGGCCGGCGACATGGTTGCGGGCATTAAGGTTGTCCCGCTGGTTGTCAGCGATCAAATGGTGGAAACTGTAGAGCGTATTGCTTCCCAATACGACAGGATTATTTCGGTCAAACCGGTGAAACAACTGTCTGTCGGTGTAATTATCACCGGCAATGAAGTGTATTATGGACGTATCCAGGATAAATTCGCCCCCGTTTTTGCGGCAAAGATCGAGCAATATGGCGCAGTGGCGGCAGGTACGGTATACCGACCGGACGACCGTGAGCAAATTACCGAGGCTATCCTTGAGTATAAACGGCGCGGCGTAGATGTTGTTATCGCTACCGGCGGCATGTCGGTTGACCCGGATGATGTGACTCCTGAGGCGATACGGGCGACAGGCGCCGAGGTGGTATCTTACGGCACGCCGGTGTTGCCTGGCGCGATGTTTATGCTGGCTTATCTCGGGAAAACGGCGGTAATGGGCATGCCTGCCTGCGGCATGTATTCCAAAACCACCGTTTTCGATCTGGTATTTCCTCGTGTGCTGGCCGGCGAGCGGCTGACCAAAACGGATATTGCAGCAATGGGTTACGGCGGATTGTGCGTTTCTTGCAAGGTATGCTCCTTCCCGCACTGCCCGTTTGGCAAGTGATGTTCAGTGCAGTCATACTGGCGGCCGGCGCCTCAAGGCGTATGGGAACTCCCAAACAGCTGCTGCCTGTTGGTGGCCGACCGATGGTGCGGCGGGTGGCTGAGGCGGTATGCCGGTCGCAGGTTGCCGAGGTAATCGCCGTGACGGGCGCTTATGCAGAGGAGGTTGGCAAGGCGCTTAAGGGTTTACCCGTCAAAATAGCATTCAATCCGGCCTGGGCCGAAGGCCAGTCCGGAAGTGTGGCCACAGGCGTGAAAGCACTGTCGGGTGAGGCCC
>JAOACF010000111.1 GCA_026417995.1 Negativicutes bacterium | reverse complement strand
GTATGTGACGACACGGCATTTGCGCGACCGCCTGTTTCGTGAGATTGAGACCAATGTCAGCATGCGTGTAACAGAGACTGACAGTCCGGATGCGTTTGAGGTAGCCGGCAGGGGCGAACTGCATCTTGCCATCCTGATTGAAACAATGCGACGTGAAGGATATGAATTTCAGGTCGGCAAGCCCAAAGTTATTTACAAGCAAATCAATGGACAAAAGTGCGAGCCAATGGAATTTCTCACCATTGACGTACCGCAGGAGTATATGGGAGCGGTTATGGAGGGGCTGGGAACCCGCCGGGCCGAACTGGTAAACATGGTCGAGCTTGCCGGATATTTGCGCATGGAATTCATTATACCGGCGCGGGGGCTTATTGGTTTTCGTTCGGAATTTTTAACCGATACCAAAGGCAACGGAATCATGCATCATGTATTTCACGGTTATGCACCTTACAAAGGCGATATCCCCGGCCGCACCCGCGGGGCGCTGATTGCCTTTGAAGACGGAGAAACCACGACATACGGCATTCATAGCGTGCAGGACAGAGGCACAATGTTTATTGTTCCCGGTCAGGCTGTCTATGCAGGCATGGTGGTGGGGGAAAACTCGCGGGAACTTGATATGGAGGTTAATCCGTGCAAGAAAAAGCACGTCACCAATATGCGCTCCAGTACCGCAGAGGAGGCTATTCGTCTGGCGCCGCCTCGGCTGTTGAGCTTGGAACAGGCTTTAGAGTGGATTAATGATGATGAACTGGTGGAAATTACTCCGAAAAACATACGGTTGCGTAAAGTACTGCTTGATCGCGCTCAGCGGGCGCGAGAAAGGAAAAACGCTGCCACTTCCTAACAGCAGGAGGTATTTATGACATTTTCGGCAGAAGCAATGGCTGTACTGAAAGCACGGTATCTCGGTCCGGACGAAACGCCTGACGGCATGTTCCAGCGCGTCGCCCGGCATGTGGCTCAGGCGCGGCTGGAGTATAATCAGGACAGCCAGGCAGCGGAAGAGGAATACTACAATCTCATGCGGCAACTGATCTTCCTGCCGAATTCGCCGGCGCTCATGAACGCCGGCCGCAATCGCGGCCAACTAGCTGCATGTTTCGTCCTGCCAGTCGAAGATTCGCTTGAAGCAATTTTTGACACGCTTAAGCACGCGGCGCTTATCCATCAAAGCGGCGGGGGCACCGGCTTTTCATTTTCCCGCATAAGACCGCGCGGCGATGTGATCGCGGCCACCGGCGGCGAAGCCAGTGGTCCGGTTTCGTTTCTGACTATTTTCGATACGGCGACGGAAGTCGTAAAGCAGGGAGCGGTGCGGCGCGGCGCCAATATGGCAGTATTGCGGGTGGATCATCCGGACATTGAAGAATTTATCAACGCCAAGAGCAGGCCGGATGCTCTGAATAATTTTAACTTATCTGTGGCTGTTACCGATCAGTTTATGAAAGCGGTTGAAAACAATACTGACTTTCCACTGGTGAATCCCCGTAATAAGGCTGTGGTCAAACAGGTAAAGGCCAAGCAATTATTTAAACTGTTAACACAGCGGGCATGGGAAAACGGCGAGCCGGGCTTATTTTTCCTCGACACGGTAAACAGCGCCAACCCTACGCCCGGACTCGGCGCTTTTGAAGCACCCAATCCCTGTTCCGAACAGCCGCTTTTGCAGTATGAGTCCTGCGTGCTGGGATCCATTAACCTGACAAAGACTATCAAGGAACGGGCCGGAACGCGGGAGGTAGATTACGATAAACTGCGGCAGGCTGTACGTAGCGCAGTCCGGTTTCTGGATGACGTGATTACGGTAAACCGGTATCCGTTGCCGGCTGTAGCGGCAGCTACCCGCCTGACCCGCAAAATTGGCTTGGGAATCATGGGGCTGGCAGATCTCTTCATCCTGCTGGATATCCCCTATGCCAGCAGGCAGGCTGTGGAATTGACCGCCGCTATCATGAGGTTTATCACAAGCGAAGCTCGTAACATGTCGTGGGAACTGGCCGTGGAAAGAGGCGCTTTTCCCGCCTTTGTCGGCAGCGTATATGACTGCCGGGGCACTGGACTTATGCGCAACGCAACTGTTACAACCATCGCGCCGACCGGTTCGATAAGCATTATTGCCGGCTGTTCCAGCGGGATTGAGCCTCTTTTTGCCCTGGCAATGACGCGGCGGGTGCTCGATGGCAGGAATTTAACCAGCATAAACAAGGGCGTACTGGCCTATTTGGATAACAAAAAACTGCTGACAGCTGCCATTGAAGCGGAAATTTGCCAGGACGGCACGGTGCGGAATGTTGCCTTGCCACGTGAGGTGCAACAGGTGCTCGCTACCGCTCACGAAATTGCGCCTGAATGGCATGTGGCTCATTTAGCCGCGGCCCAACGCTATACCGACAACGGGGTTTCGAAAACGGTGAACCTTCCAAACCATGCCAGCCTGGAGGAAGTAAGTCAAGTCTTTCTTCATGCTTATCGCGCCGGCTGCAAAGGCGTTACCATCTATCGCGACGGCAGTCGCGCGGAGCAAGTGCTTTCCCATGGCGTCAGCGAGTGCGGCGGTGCATGTGACAATTAATTAAATTACATAAATTTGTCAGAAATCCGAATAATTTAGCAGGAATATCCAATAATTTGTCGAAGTCGTACCTCGAAGTGACATAAATTGTTTGCTGGGGGGTAAGCCCATGGCCCTTGGTTTACTTAATAAACTTACCAATTTTTTAATGCCGGTAGAGGAAGTCATCGATGCTCCGGATACGTCTGATACAAAGCCAATGTCTGCCGCTGAGCGCAAGGCGCAGCTCCGCGTGCATTCCCAATCGGCGCTTCGCGTCTATGTCGGATTGCCGCTTAGCTTTGACGATGTGCGTCTGTACGCCGATTATTTAAGAAGCAATGTCGCCGTGGTCGTTAATTTCGACAGCGTTGATAGGGCTACCCAGGAACGTATCCATGATTTCATGAGTGGTATTTTATACGTGTTGAACGGAACTTCCCAGCGCGTCTCGGATACTGTGCATATGTACCTGCCGGCGCATGTTGACGTCAATAAAGAACTGTACGCCTATTCCATTCCGACGTATATCCGGAAGAAGAACGAATTATAGGGTTTGGGTTTTTGCGAAGCTAATGTATTTAAACCTAGGATATTTGTTTTAAAACTACAGAAAATAACAGCCAAGCCGGAGCTTGCAAAGAGCTTCGGTTTTTTGTCAGAATTACGGACGTCTGGCGGGTGGTACTTTTATTCAATATATGTGTTTTTCACAACAAGCTGGATGCAAGCGAAACAGTTACCCTGGCACGTGATATTATAGGAATGGGCGAGGAACATTTTTTGGGGATCACTCTGTTATCCGGTCACGAGGAGAATGCTGAATGAAATTTGGAGCGCGAATTATTAAAACTGGCATTGCGGTAGCCATTACTATGTTCATATGCCGGGCGGTGAATTTGGAGCCGGCTTTCTTCGGCGCGGTATCTGCTGTTGTCAACATGCAACCCTCGATATATTTAACGATGAAAACGGCGCGCGACCAAGTGCTGGTGCATTTCATCGGCGTCATTGCCGGATTCTTTTTCGGCTACTTCCTTGGTGTCAACCCCCTGTCAGCCGGGTTAATCGCAATTCTGCTCATAGCGATTTACAGCAGGCTGCAGCTGTCGAGCGGTATTACAATGGGTATTGTGGCCGCGCTGTTTGTACTTAGCTCGAGTACCGCTGAGTTTTTTACTCACGCGCTGGTGCGAAGCGCTGTCATCTTTATTGGTCTTGGCACAGCCATGGCCATTAATGTGTTGCTTTGGCCGCCGCGATATAATCAGCAATTTAAGGAAAAACTGCGCCTGAGCAATGAATACTCTGTCCGGTACTTTTGTCGTGCGGTAGAGTTATTTGCACAATTGGGCAGTGAAAAACCCGAGATTGATCAGGCGGGGCAGGCAACTGTTTACAGGCAAAATAAAGAGGCGCGGGCATTGTATGATTTGCTGCGGCGCGAGCGAGAGGTAAATCCGGATGAGTTGTCTTCACACACGGCGTGGTTGTCTAGTGCCGGAAAGCTGCTTGATTATAATCGGTCTTTGGTAGAAAAAGGCGAGCGCATTTACGAATTATTGCCAGCCAGGTATGAACGGCGAGTTCAGGCAGGTTCTCCGCCGATCAGCGAAGAATTTAAAACTATTCTGGCAATCCTCGAAGGCGGGTGCACAACAATTACCCGGCTAAACACTAAACTGCGATCAGCTATTATTGACGGAGCAATGGTCGAACCGGAAGAGATCAGCGAAAATTATTGGGAAAGGCTTTCTAAAGCAATTGAAGAGTGGCAGCCGAAGCTAACAGGCAGCTACTATCTGCATGGATTGATGGATGCCGCGGTAACTGCCAACGAGATCAAATGGGCCGCCCGACAGGCGAAAATCTTGCTGTTGGAAAGCATGGAAAAGGCAGGGCAAGGTAAAGATTGCTAGCAAATGCGATGGGCATGCAATTTTAGAGTTTGACTGGAGAGGTTATATATGAACGCAAACGAAATTCATGTCATTTATGGCAACAACTACCGTCAAATGACAGGGGAAATTTTAGAAAAAGCAGGGCTGGCAAACGAACTGTGCCCGGATATGAGGATAGGCTTAAAGCCTAATCTGGTTGTAGCTAAGCGGGCCAGCGAGGGCGCAACAACATCGCCCGTAATTGTCGAAGGCGTTATTGATTTTCTCCGCAGCCACGGCATACAAGATATCAGTATCATGGAAGGATCCTGGGTGGGGGACGATACCAAACGGGCCTACCGTATTTGCGGGTATACAGAGCTTGCCGCAAAGTATCAAATTCCTTTGTACGATTTGAAAGAAGACGGTTTTACGGTGCAGCGGGTAGCCGAACTGGATATCAAAGTATGCCGCAAACCGCAAGATGTTGATTACCTTATTAATCTGCCGGTTTTAAAGGCGCACTGCCAAACGCTTTTCACCTGTGCCATCAAAAATTTGAAAGGCTGCATACCGGACAGTGAAAAACGCCGGTTTCACAGTTTAGGCCTCATGAAGCCCATTGGCTATCTGGCGAAAGCGCTAACGCCGCACTTTACCCTGGTAGATGCCATAGCCGGCGACCTGACTTTCGAAGAAGGCGGCAACCCGGTTCAGATGGATCGGCTTATCGCCGGCAAAGATCCGGTTTTGGTCGACGCCTATGCTGCCTCGTTGCTCGGATATAAATCGGCGGATATCGAATATATCGGTATCGCCGAGCAGATCGGCGCGGGCTCGGCGGATTTAGGCAAAGCGCTGATCCGGGAATATAATGAAGGACTGAAAAAAGGAAATGAGTTTAAACCGTCCCCTAAGGCAGCGCGCCTGGCCCGGAAGGTTACAGCGCAAGAAGCTTGCTCCGCTTGCTACGGAGGCTTGATACACGCTTTGCAGCGGCTTGACGATGCCGGCAGACTAAGTCTGCTGCGGCAGCCGCTGTATATCGGGCAGGGTTTCCGAGGGCAGACCGGCCTTGCAGGGCTGGGCATTGGCCAGTGCGCTAAGGGCTGCGACCAATATATTGCCGGTTGCCCACCGACAGCAAAGAGTATTGTAGAGTTTTTGGAAGAGAATATGGTATAAAAACAATGGCTGCTGCGATTTCGGTCACAGCAGCCTTGTGTTTAAGTGCAGATGCAATTAGACATAAATATGCGAATATCTACAAAAAAAGGATATCAAAACGCGATGTTAGAAATATCGAATCCGTAAGTACGGAAAATCCGCTAAAAAGGTCGCGATAGCGTGAGTAGTACCAAGTTGAGTTCGCTGAATTTAATGTTCTTGATTGTTCTCTTTTGTACGCTGGTGTTTGTTATTGCCAATGTTGCGCTAAATCACTGGATGTTCTTAGAGGAACGGAAACGGGAGCGGCTCGCTGAACTTGAGAAAGTAGCCTTCTCGCTTGCCGCGCAGTTTCCTTACAGTACATTCCGGGGAATCGCCGCAGATAAGGGAGCTTGGCTTGCGCCCGAAGCTGTTCAGGTTGCCGCGATTAATGAAGCTCTGCAGCCGATAGTCGATGCCATGGCGCTCAGCCACACCAATATAAAGATGGGGTTCTATTCACTGGAACACAGCAGCGTTGTGGCTATTGCGCCCAATTTTAATCCGGCGTTGCTCAGGCCGGAGGAGCGATTCCGGGAATTGGAAGATATACAACTCACTGGCGCTGCCGTCACAGGACTGGCGGAGTGGGACGGTAAGCCGGTTATGTATGCCGTTGCCCCAATATTTCACCAGGGACGTATTATTGGCTTCAGTTTTGCCGACATGCAGACGGAAAATATTCGTGCCGAAGCAATCGCCAGGACGACATATATTTCGCTTGCCGCCGTATTTTTAGTGCTATCGTTTGTGGCAACAGTTTTCGCCGGATTTGAAAAATTGAAAAATGATCTCCGCAAATTTGCCGTATCAATTGCCAGCGGTGAAACGCAGAGCGGCCAAACCAGCTTTCCCGAGCTTCAGCCGATATTGAATTTGATTAAAGGACAAGCGCTCACGCTGGCCCGTCTCGACCGACTGAATCTGATGGGGGAAATTGCCGCCAGCATCGGGCATGAAGTTCGCAATCCGATGACAACGGTGCGCGGATTTTTGCAGTATTTGGCTGCCAAAGAGGATTTGGCTAAGTACCGTAGTCAATTTGCACTCATGCAGGCTGAACTGGACCGAGCCAATTCAATTTTAACGGAATTTCTGTCTCTGGCCAAAGAGCGTACGGTTGAGCTTAAAACCATGAATCTGCGTGCCGTGATTGAGGAAATTGTCCCCCTGCTTGAGGCTGATGCGCTTCATGCCAATTGCGCATTAAAGCTTCAGTTTGATAAAACTCCGGACATATTACTGGATGAATAAGAAATGCGTCAAATGCTGCTCAACTTCTTCCGCAATGCCCTGGAAGCCATGCCTCAGGGCGGTACAGTAACGATCTCAACCTTCGTGCATGACGATAAAATAGTTCTCTCTATCCGGGATGAAGGAGAAGGCATACCGCCGGCAGTGCGCGAAAGAATTGGCACGCCTTTTGTCACAACAAAAGAAAAGGGAACAGGACTGGGACTTTCCGTATGTCACCGCATTGCGGAGCGACACCGGGCTGCTATACGTATCGAAAGTCAAGAAGGTCGGGGAACAACAGTTGAAGTTCTTTTTCCTGTGAATGCATAACTAAAAGCCTATCCGAAACAGCAAGGCTTGTATTTTTGTTAGTCAATGGTGCCCAAATTTGCTTCTTTTCATATCATATCATGCGACTGAATTCTGGCGTACATATGAGTAAGGGGGAAGAAATATGGGCAGAGTAAGGCATTTGTTTCCGGGGGGGAATACGCCGCAGGGCTTCTTTTCGTATTACAGCTATATTATTCCGATCAATGCAAACCGCATTTTTGTTCTAAAAGGGGGACCGGGAACCGGAAAATCCACCTTCATGCGCAAAATTGGCGAGGCAATGGTCAGTCACGGGTACGATGTTGAATATCATCATTGCTCGAGTGACTGCAATTCGCTGGACGGGGTCGTCATTCCGGCCATGCAGGTAGCATTTATTGATGGTACTGCTCCCCATGTAGTTGACCCCAAAAATCCAGGCTGTGTTGATGAGATTATTCATCTGGGCGACTTTTGGGACGAAAAACGCATGATTAGAAATAAGGATAAAGTCATCTCCATAAATGCCGAAATAGCGACTAACTTTCAGCGCGCATACCGGCTATTACGCGCCGCCAAAAGCCTATATGACGACTGGGAGGCCATTAACTACCGCGGCATGAATTTTGCTCTGGCCAATCGTAAGGCCGAGGAGCTTAGCGCCAGGATTTTTGCCGGGGTTAATACTATTGGCGCCGGTCAGGTGCGGAAGCTTTTCGCGTCGGCAATTACGCCTGACGGGCCGGTAAATTATCTGGAATCATCCGTCTGGCCGGTAAAAGAGTGCTATGTCCTGACCGGAGATCCCGGTACGGGAAAAAGTACCGTTATTCAAAAGCTGCTGAATACGGCAATGGTCAAAGGTCTTAATGTCGAGGCGTTTTACTGTCCTCTCGACCCGGAAAAAATAGAGCACCTTGTTATTCCGGCCCTTGATATTGCTGTTACCACATCTGTTCTGCCGCATTACTGCGGTATCCTCAAGCCGGCCGCCGTAGTCGATATGAACGAATGCCTGAGACAGGAACACCTTGCGCAATATCAGCCGCAGATTGCCTATGACCGGGAGGTGTTTTGGGAACTTTTCACTCAGGCCGTCAATTGTATCCGGCGTGCGAAGTCGCTGCATGATGAACTTGAAACTTGCTATATCCCCAATATGGATTTCGTCAGCATCCAGAAACTATGGGAAAAGACGCTGGAACGGGTGCTTTCCTACCATATCAGGAATTAGACAGTCCCGCAAGAAGACCATTCTTTGCTGCCGCAGCCGTCACACGCTGATCGGCTGCGGCTTTGTATAATATTAGAAAAAATGGTAATAACTAAAGGCAGACACGAATACATATAGACAGGTTGACATGTGTCGTTTCCGCGAAGCGCAAGCCGTAAGGAGTGGTAAAATGCGTAGACCGCTATTTAAAAATAAGATAAGTCGCTTTGGCTCGCTGATTAGTCTCATTTTGATAACGGCGATGCTCGCGCTATTTTCCCTGGCGCTACCGGGTTTTTTGGTATCGACGACCGGCAGGGTTTTCGCTGTAGTGTGGGCATTGATCGCTATTGCAGTATTTATTGC
>JAOACF010000011.1:13401-35173 GCA_026417995.1 Negativicutes bacterium | reverse complement strand
AAGGGGGGGCGGCATAAGGGTAATTGCCTTACAATTTACAAGGATACAATATACTGTCGAATGTATACAAGTGCTTGACTTAAAACTTGTTTAGCAGGGAGGGGAAAAGGATGGATATTTATAGCTATGCCCTGTTTGCGTATGCGCTTACAGCGGTTATTTCACTGGCTACCGTTGGCCTGATATTGGCGGTAAACAATCTGGTAAATCGTTTCTAAACGTGCATAAAAGGAGGGTTTAGTCATGATCGCCGTTCTGCAAAATTTATTTCCTGGGATTTTTTCGCTGTTTATGCAGGATCCGTCAGTTGCGTACGCTAGGCTGCTCTTGATCGTCTTTGGTTTTGTTTTGGCTTATCTTGGTTTCAAGCGTACGCTGGAGCCGCTTATCATGGTGCCGATGGGTATCGGGATGATTGCCATCAATACCGGGGTATTGTTTATGAAAGGTGGCGGCATAGGCAACATTTTTCTCGATCCTCTTGCGGCGCAGCCTGACGTTCTTGTTAATATCATGCAGATCAACTTTCTGCAGCCAATTTATAACTTTACCTTTAGCAACGGGCTGATTGCCTGCATTGTTTTCTTCGGTATCGGCGCGATGAGTGATATTGGCTTCGTCCTTGCCAGGCCATGGGCCTGCATTATTGTCGCGATCTTTGCCGAGCTGGGATCTTTCGCCACTTTAGTGCTGGGCTACAAAATGGGTCTTCCCATCGGCGAGGCGGCAGCCGTTGGTATTATTGGCGGCGCGGACGGACCCATGGTACTGTTTACTTCCTTGATGCTGGCACCCAAGCTGTTTGTGCCTATTTCGATCATTGCATACTTGTATCTGAGTTTGACGTACGCCGGATATCCTTACCTGATTAAGCTGCTTGTACCGAAGAAATACCGGGGAATGCCAATTGAAATTAAAAATTCTGATGTGCCGAAAACACAGAAGTTCATATTTACTGTCGTGATGTGCGGGGTGCTTTGTCTCCTGCTGCCGGTGGCAGCGCCGCTGATCATGTCGTTCTTCCTGGGGGTGGCGATCAGAGAAGCCGAAATTGAGCCATATCAAAAACTGTTGGATAACACGCTGCTGTACACTTCGACGTTGTTTTTGGGGCTGCTGCTCGGCGTGCTTTGCGATGCCCAAACCATTATGGATCCCAAAGTCGGCCTATTAATAGTACTGGGGATTTTATCGCTCGCCATATCTGCCATTGGCGGCATTTTGGGGGGGTGGGTTGTCTATTGGTTTACGCGGGGGAACTTTAACCCTACGATCGGCATTGCCGGCGTGTCCTGCGTGCCAACCACCGCGAAGCTGGCGCAATATGCCTCGCAGGAAGCCAACCCGGGCAGCATGATTCTGCCGGTCGCGCTGGGAGCTAATATTTGCGGAGTTATTGTGACGGCAATAGCGACCGGTGTGTTTATTTCAACTGTTACCCTTGTCAAATGATGAAGATAAAAAACCGTCGGCAGCTAACGTTTATTTCATATCTTTGGGCGCCTGGCCCAATACGGCGTCAAGGTTGATGTCATAGGCAAGGCGCGCCGTGTCTTCATTTGTCGCAGTCGCCGGAAAAAAGCCGGCGATAATCAGTTCGGCCATTTTTTTGGAGAGGCTGGCTTGCGCTGTCAGCATTAAAACGCTCAGGAAGAGCTTGGCGACACCGACATTAGCGTCTCCCTCCAGGTTGGAAACTTTGGCGTTAATGAATGCCAGTTTTTGCGAAAAATTCTCGCTGAACTCAGCGAGATAATTTTCCATAAGGTCCAGGTAGGCGGTATAAATATCCTCAAGCGGCAGCAGGTCGTCGTCCGGAGTGCTAATATCACGCAAAATCGGCTCAAATAGGCGCTTGATGTCGCTGATCGACAGGATGCCTTTCAGGTTGTGAATGAGAATGAGCAATAGGATATGCTGTTTGGAGTATTTCTTATTCTTCGGCGGGATAAGTACCCGATCTTTGGTATAGTTATTAATCATGGTTCTGGTGAAAATTTGTCCGTCCGGTTTGCTTCCCGGTGTTGCTAAGCGCTGGTTGAGGAAGGTTAAGAGCTGATCCATGTATAACTCAATGTCCGGAATGGTTTCAAGCGGGATTTCATCAGCCTCACGGATTTTGCGGGAGAGTTCGGCCAAGATGTCCTTTTCCATTTTATTCGTCGGCTCCTTTATCGGTTGCTTCCAAATTTCGCAAGGTATTTCATTAATTGGCCATTCGTCGGAAAGATCCTGCCGCTTCCCCTATCCTGTCGCGGGATTTCTGCAGTTTGATTGCCGGCAGGTGAATAGCGCAGCGAAAGCAGCACAGCCGCAGCCCGGTTTAAGCGGTAAAGCAGAATATGGGGATTGGCCGCTAAGTGTGTCGGCGTGGTGGAGGCGGGCAGTAGCAATACTGGCGGATAATTTCCGCTGAGATAATTTTGTTTACGCCTGGTGCCCATGCCGGCAGCAGCCGTGACGGGGCGGCAAACCCCATGATAAGCCCGATGGTGTTGAATACGCTGTTGCTGTTTGGTTTTAAGGCGTGCTGCCATAAGTTCGGGTAGGAAAGTTTAAGCTCGTTTATCGCCGGTATGGCTGCCAGCGCGGCTTGCCAGCGGCCGGCAATTTCCTGCCAAGATCCGGCGGCGCAAAGGCAGCTAACCTGGCCCGGCTGCAAAGACCAAAGAATGCAGGCGTCGCTTACTGCCTGCAGCAAATACCTGGCGCTGCCTATCGCTTGTGATCGGCCGGTTGCCGGGTCAACCGCCAGACCGTGAATTTGACCCTCGATTACTCCGCCCGGGCCGAGCAGCACCCAGAAGTTGTGGGAAAACGGGGTATACGGTATTTTAAACGCGCGCGCCTCGATGATCCACTGGTCAATGTATTTGGCGATCATGTTTTCCGTCACTCCTTGCCATTCTTAACCCAATAATTTAAAAAATAAAGAGGTAATTAGCTATCTTTAGCCGAATATTCATGTAGTGTACAGCTAAGGATTGGTTTGGCCGAACAGGATGAAGCAATCTGTCAGGGTGTAACGCTGGTAAAGCCGAAATATAATTGGTAGGGGGTTGGGCCGAGCAAGGTATTATAGAGGATTGGCAAGCAAAATTTAAAAAAGAGGAGGAGTAAAATGTTACATTCGATGGCACGGTTTTTCGTCGTTTTAGTTCAGCGTTATTTGCCGGATGCCTACTTATTCGCAGTGTTGCTAACGTTCGTTGCTTTCGTTATGGCCTTGGCGCTTACCGGCAAGAGCGCTCTGGATCTGGTTGTGATGTGGGGCAACGGTCTATACGGTATCTTGGCATTTGCTATGCAAATGATTCTGATCTTGGTGACAGGTCATGCGTTGGCGAGCAGCAAACCTATCAAATCGTTTCTGCGCACCCTTGCAAGTATTCCCCAAGGCCCGGCGCAAGCGGTTATGCTCGTCACCTTTGTATCCGGGGTTGCCAACTTTCTGAATTGGGGCTTCGGCTTGGTCGTAGCGGCCCTGTTTGCCCGTGAAATTGCCCGCCAGGTAAAAGGTGTTGACTATAGCTTCATGGTAGCCGCCGGTTATTCCGGCTTTGTTATCTGGCATGCGGGCATTTCCGGCTCCATCCCGCTGGCAGTCGCAACCAAAGGACATATTGTTGAAAAGATGACTGGGATCATTCCTGTTAGTGCAACCATTTTTTCGCACTGGAACCTGATTATTACTTGGACAATTATTCTGACGCTGCCGATCCTGTTTAAGTTAATGGCGCCCAAGCCGGAAGAGGTTATTGCCGTTAATCCGGAACTGCTCGCCGAGCCGCCGGAACCCGAGCCGCCTAAGGAACATACGCTGGCTACCTGGTTGGAAAACAGCGTAGCCATCAACATGCTTTTCGGCGCAATGGGCGTTGTTTATCTTATCAACCATTTTATTACCAAGGGATTTGACCTTAACTTGAATATCGTTATCTTTATCTTCTTTATCGCCGGGGTTATTCTGCACATGACGCCGATCAACTATGTGCGCGCGGTGAATGAGGCTATCAAGGGAGCGGGCGGGATTGCGCTGCAGTTTCCGCTCTATGGCGGCATTCAGGGAATCATGGTTACCTCCGGGCTTGCCGGGATTATTGCCAAATGGTTTATTGCCTTCTCGACCAAAGCGACCTTCCCGCTGTTCACGTTCTTTGCGGGCGGCATCATCAACATGTTCGTGCCCTCAGGCGGAGGCCAGTGGATTGTGCAGGGGCCGATCAACGTTCCGGCCGGCATGGCGCTTGGCGTTGACCCCGCAAAAGTTGTTATGGGCATCGCCTATGGCGACCAGTGGACCAACATGATTCAGCCGTTCTGGGCGCTGCCGCTGCTCGGTATCGCCAAACTTGGCGTGCGGGATATTATGGGCTACTGTGTGGTAACACTAATTTATACCGGTATAATTATCTCCCTGGGACTGCTGTTCCTGTAGAATTAATACTGGACATACGGGGGCAGGCGACTGCCCCCGTATCTATGAAGGAGGCATTTCAGATGTCAAAGATAACTACTGTTCAACAGGCTTTGGCGAATGTTTGCGACGGGATGACTCTGATGATCGGCGGCTTTCTCGCTGTAGGCACCCCGGAAAGCTTGGTGGACGCATTGGTCGCCAGCAAAACGAAAGATTTAACGGTAATTGCCAATGATACGGCTTTTCCCGACAAAGGAATCGGAAAATTGGTAGTCAACCGTCAATTGCGGCGTGTTATTGTTTCCCATATCGGCACCAATCCGGAGACCGGCCGTCAAATGAACGCCGGTGAACTTGATGTAGAACTGGTGCCCCAGGGATCGCTTGCGGAAAAAATCAGAGCCGGCGGCGCCGGGCTTGGCGGAGTTTTAACTCCCACCGGACTGGGGACGATTGTTGAAGACGGAAAACAAAAACTTGTTGTAGCAGGCAAGGAGTATTTGGTAGAACCCGCACTCAGAGCGGATGTGGCGCTGATAAAAGCGCATATCGCGGACAAGGCCGGCAACCTGGTTTTCCGCCGTACGGCTCGCAACTTTAACCCCGTAATGGCGATGGCTGCAGACGTGGTTGTTGTGGAAGCCGAAAAAGTTGTGGAAGTTGGCGAAATTGATCCCGATTTGGTCATGGCTCCCGGCATTTTTGTAGATTGGATTGTACAAGCGTAAGGGGGGAAAATCATGGATGCAAAAACCATAATTGCAAAGCGTATAGCAATGGAGCTTAAAGATGGTGACGTTGTTAATTTAGGAATTGGGATCCCGACAATGGTTGCCGACCATTTGCCGCAAGGCGTGCAGGTAATTCTCCAGTCGGAGAATGGGTTCGTAGGCCTCAAACCGGCCGAGGAAGGCAAGATTGACCCTGATTTGGTCAATGCGGGGGGCAAGCCGGTAGGAATTATACCGGGAGGAGCTTTTTTCGACAGTTGCATGTCGTTTGCCATAATCCGGGGCGGACATGTCGATGCGACTGTACTGGGAGCGCTGGAAGTTGACCAGGAGGGGAACCTGGCGAATTGGATGGTGCCAGGCAAGATGGTTCCCGGCATGGGCGGCGCAATGGATTTGGTTGTGGGGGCGAGAAGAGTTATAGTCGCAATGGAGCATACCGCCAAGGATGGGGCGCCCAAGATATTGCAAAAATGCACCTTGCCGCTCACGGCCCGCGGCGAGGTTGATATGATTGTCACTAATCTGGCCGTATTCACGCTTGGCAAGTCCGGATTGGTGCTGGAAGAGGTCGCGCCGGGCGTAACTGTTGATACCGTAAAGGCAAGTACGGAAGCCCAATTTACCTTCAGCCCGTCATTGCGGGAGATGCCGATCGCCTGTGATTGACGGTTACCGGGTCAACCGCCAGAACGTGAATTTGACCCTCGATTACTCCGTCCGGGCCGAGCAGCACCCAGAAGTTGTGGGAAAACGAGGTATACGGTATTTTAAACGCGCGCCTCTATTGCCCATTGTTGCTTAATGTGAGACTGCATGTTTACATCCTACCAAAAAAACCTTGACAATCCCAAGACTTACTTATTATAATCGTTCTATGTTATAAAAATTAAATACAAATGTCCATATGAAGCTTGCGGGAGCGCTTTGGCCGGAACCGTGAGTGGATGGAACTCTGGAGAGCCCCTGTGCGCAGGGCGCCGAAGGTGCAAGTCGGGTATTAGCCGATGAAACTCTCAGGCAAAAGGACAGAGCTTCAAATTTCCTGCACAATTGTCCGCAGGATACTGTTTGCTTTTGTTTTCCTTCAGAGTCAAATCGTAATGATTTGACTCTTTTCGTTAGTATAAGCGAAAGCTGCAGAGGAGTAAAGAGTAGTCCGGATAATAAGCCGACTTTGCCCGTTAACCAATATTACGAGCAAAGGAGAAGATTTGGGATGAAAAAAGGGTTTTTCCGGTGGGCGGCGGTATTAGCAGTTACCATATTTATGATAGGAGCTTTAGCCGGCTGCGGCTATGAAGCGGCATCAAATGACCTTAAAATTGGCCTTTTGAATGAAATGACAGGCGGCAACGCGACTATGGGCACTTCCGCTGTCAATGGCGCGAAGCTGGCAATTAAAGAAGCTAACGCGAAGGGTGGGGTGCTGGGCAAACAAATCAAGGCAGTAATTGCCGACAATAAAAGCGAGCCGTCCGAAGCGGCGAATGCGATGACCAAACTGGTCACGCAAGACAAGGTCGTTGCCGTAACAGGCGTTTTTGCCAGCTCCAATGCGATTGCTGCCTCTAGCGTGGCGGAAGCGAACAGGGTACCCTTTCTCGCGGTCGGTGCGACCAACCCTAAGGTAACCGTTGATGAGAAGAGCGGCAAAGTGAAAGACTACACCTTCCGCGTTTGTTTCATCGATCCTTTCCAGGGAACGGTGGGAGCAAATTTCGTTCTGCAAACGCTGAAGCTTAACAAGGCCGTGACGCTTATTGATAACAGCAGCGATTACAGCAAGGGTCTGGCCGCATTCTTCAAGGATGCTTTTACCAGGGCAGGCGGCGTCGTTCTCGCTGAAGAAGCCTACCTCCAGAAAGATCAGGACTTTAAAACAATTCTGACGAAAGTAAAGGCATTAAATCCCGAAATTATCTACGTGCCAGGGTATTATGAAGAGGTGGGAAAAATAGTAAAACAGGCGCGAGAGATTGGTATTGCTGTGCCGATTATCGGCGGCGACGGATGGGATTCGCCTAAACTAACCGAAATAGCTACAGCCGCTGCTTTAAACAACACATTTTTTACCAATCATTACGCCGTGGATGATACCAGTGCTGCGTCCCGGGCGTTTGTTGACACATATCGCAGAGAGTATGGACAAGCCCCTGATGCGATGGCGGTGCTCGCTTATGACGCGGCAAATATTCTCATTGATGCTATCAAGCGGGCAAACAGCGCAGATCCCGGGAAGATCCGCGAGGCGTTGGCTGCTACTAAAGACTTCCCGGCAATAACGGGAACAACGACCCTTAATGCTACGCATGATGCGGTGAAAAGCGCCGTGGTAATCGAAATGAAAGATGGCAGGCAGCTTTATCGAACTACGGTCAAGCCTTAAAGGGAAATGCTGCGACAGCCAGCCGTAAAGGCAGGATATTTCTTGCATAACAGGGAATATTCATGCAAGCGGAGGTGCAAATCGATGGTTTATAAAGATTTTCGCAGCGATACGGTGACACAGGCAACCCCGGAAATGCGGCGAGCGATGATGGAGGCCGAGGTCGGCGACGACATACTGGGCGAGGACCCCACGGTACAAAAACTGGAGACTATGGGCGCATCCATGTTCGGCAAAGAAGCGGCGCTGCTTGTCGTGTCGGGCACAATGGCTAATCAGATTGCCATTATGGTATTAACGCAGTTGGGGGACGAAATAATCCTGGGCGAAGAAACGCATTTATATAACCTCGAGGTGGGCGGTATTGCGGCGCTGTCCGGGGTTCAGGCGCGGGCGATCAAGAGTCATATGGGCAAATTTGACCTGAAGGATATCAAGCGGGCGATTCGCCCTAAGGGTGTGCAGTCTCCCGTCAGCCGGGTATTATGCCTGGAAAATACCTATGATTTAAACCGTGGATATTCTCTCTCGCCTGAATATCAGGCCGAGGTTGCGGGCATTGCCCGGGCAAACGGCATGGCCGTATATCTGGACGGAGCGCGTTTGTTCAACGCTGCGGCGGCATTAAAGGTTACGGTTGCGCAATTGGCCGCCGACGTGGATGCGCTGCAGGTGTGCCTGACCAAGGGGCTGGCGGCACCGTTTGGCTCGCTGCTGATGGGGTCACGCGCGTTTATTGACCGGGCCCGGTGGATAAGGCAGCGTATCGGCGGCGGCATGCGCCAGATTGGCCATATGGCAGCGGCGGGCATAGTTGCATTGGAAAGCATGGTTGACCGCCTGGCTGAGGATCACGTCAATGCACAGCGCCTTGCAGCCGGTTTGGCGGCGATTGACGAGCGGCTGGTAGACCTGGATAAGGTTAAGACTAACATTGTCCAGATTGACTTTGCTCCTGTTGGCAAGGATGCGCTGTATATGACGGAGGCGCTATTGGCGCGCGGCATTAAGGTGAAGCCGATTGGGGAAACATCCTGTCGGATGATTACTCACTACGGGCTTGACGCCCATGACGTTGACGCGGCTGTAGCGGCAATCCGGGACATTTTGTGTAAATAAAGAAAATGTGTTCAGCCTCTGGAAGCGAAGAGACTCCAGGGGCTTTTAGTTTCGGGATTCATTGGCTGAATGAAGCTAAAGGCAAAATACGCCCAGACTGCGGCGGGCAGGCTAGGCGTGTGTTTCGCGGGGTGAAGCGCAGGATTCTTGGCATAATGGCGGAAATTCTTATAAAGTTAATGCCATAAAAACGGGCATTTAGTCGGGGGGGTAGCAGTGAAAAGAGAAGAGATTGAACAGGCGGTAAGTCATTTTTGGGCGGAAAGCAAACTTAATATTGTAGAGGAGTTAAATTCGCTGCGCATATTCGACTGTCCGCTGCTTGGCGTGGCGGCGGCGGACGACCCGCTGTTTGCGGAATTAAAGGCAGACGATGCAGTGGGGCCGCAGCATATGCTGCCCGCTGATTGGCTGCCTGGCGCCAGGGCGGTTGTAGCCTATTTCCTTCCCTTCAGCAAGGAAGTTCGGGAGGCGAACCGCTCGCTAGGCCTGCCTTCCCGTGAATGGCTGTACGGCAGAATTGAAGGGGAAGCGCTTAACCATGCGCTGCGCCGTTTTTTAGTCGACTGGTTTCGGGATGCCGGTTATGAGGCGGCAACGCCGGCTTTGGATGAGCGGTTTAAGGTCGTAGACCGCCGCAGCAATTGGTCGGAGCGCCACGTAGCTTATGTTGCGGGGCTGGGAACGCTAAGCCTGAGCTGCTCGATCATAACCCGGCGCGGTTCAGCGGGCAGGCTGGGCAGCGTGATTGTAAGCGCGCCGCTTGAGGCTACGCCTCGCCCTTATACTTATAAAGATGAATATTGCACAAAATGCGGTGCATGCATCAGACGCTGTCCGCCGCTGGCGATTAGTGAGACCGGCAAAGATCATGCCATCTGCGGCGCATATGTTGACCAGATGCTGGAGCGTTTTCGGCCGCGTTACGGCTGCGGCAAATGCCAAACGGCGGTGCCGTGCGAAGCCGGCATTCCGGGCCATAGGCAGTAGCGGCAAAAAAGCAGTAAAAAAAGGGGGATAGCCCCCCTTTTTCTGCTTTTACCGCTTATCGCCGCCACCAGGCGAGGAAGAATTCGTCGCGGCTTTCCAGGCTGTCGTTGTCATCCTTGATGAGGATAAACGCGCCGTCATGCAGATAGCCGACACTTACCAATTCATCAGAGTGGATAAATTTAGTTTAATAATTTTATCCACGGATTATGACGGGAATGTGACAAAAGCGCGGTGTGCCGGAAAAATTAAAGCCATGCACTCATAATGCATGGCTGGGATGCCAGAGTTACAATTTGAAGGCGAAAATAAAGGTAATGCCGCTCATGGTATAGTTTTCCTGCGAATCAACAACGTGTCCCGGGATATTAATCTTCAGAGGAACATGCCTGAGTTCGCGCTGAGCATAGGAGATGTTGAGCGTGGCTGCGCCGGACAGCTTGCGGGAGAAACCGGCTTCTTTGAGTGAGACGCCGTTGCCGAAAATGACATTGGCAAAGAGACTGTTCTTGTCATCCAGACTGCGTTCCGCCACCAGGCCGAAGTGGGCCGCCGACAAAGAAGCTTTTTCCACATACTTGCCATACATGATATCGCCGTGTTCATAACCGGCAAGCAACGACAGGTTAGGGGCAAGTTTATAGATTAGATTGAGGTCCTGCAGCCTGTCTTCGGCATAGGTGGTGATTCCCATGATGGTAGCGGTCTCAGACTTGAAATGGCCGTGCTTGTACTGCAGGGCAAATTTGTCGCTTGCACCGTATGTAAGAACCGATTTAAAGCCTGATTTGCCGTCCACGTCGGCATTAGCGTGACCGCGCCCGCTGACTTTGGAGTTGAGCGTGCTGCCGATTTCCCAAAAGGTATCGCCTTTTTCAAAGGAAACTGCCGGGGAAGCGAAAGCAGCGGTGCCGGTAAGTAAAAGTCCGGCCGTTAAACAAAGCAATAGTTTGCGCATGAATTCCTCCTGAAAGATTTGTAATTTAGGACACGCAGCATTAATTGTAGCATAAGGGAGGAGTGCTTTGAAAGAGATAAAGCCAAGAGATGCAGTCTCTTGGCTCAATTTATGGCGGTAGATAGGTTATTTGTGCCCCGCTTCACTCATTGTACCATTCCGGAAGGAAACATATTTGGCTGCACCCAGAATGGCGGCGACAAGTGAGATTTTGATCACCCATTCCCCGCGTTCTGATAGGCTAAAGTATTTGCCAGTCAATGGGTCGCCGGCAATCATGCCGCCCGCCGTCCAGGCCAGCACCGCGCCACCAAGATAAATCACCACAGGATATCGGTCGACAATTTTAATAAAGGCGGTACTGCCCCAGATAATCATGGGGATTGTAATTAATATACCCGCAACAATCAGCAGAATATCACCGCTGGCGACGCCGGCAACAGCCATTACGTTGTCGATGCCCATGACGCCGTCAGCGATTACAATGGTGCGCACAGCAGCAGATAAAGTTGATTTAGCGTCAATTTCATGCTCTTTTTTATCGGTGAGCAGTTTAAAGGCGATCCAGAGCAGCAGGAAGCCGCCCGCTAGCATTAGGGCCGGGATTTGCAAAAGCCATACAATAATAATTGTTGAGATTAAACGTATGCCGATTGCTCCGGCAGTTCCCCAGAAGATGGCTTTTTTCTGCTGGTACAGGGGCAGGTTGCGCGCGGCCATTCCAATAACGATGGCGTTGTCTCCGGCCAGCACCAAGTCAATAAAAATAATCGCCAGTAAACTCCACAGCATTTCAATAGTAAAAAATTCCATACAAAAAAACAACCTCCTCGCCTTAATAAGAAAGACCTTGCCCGGATTAACAGGCAAGGTCGCTATCGCGAGGGGGATAAAAGACATTACCTGTTCAGGCAAGGTCTCACCAGCCTTTTCGGCCAGCAAAGCCGGGCTTGCGCCGCAATGACGACTTTGCTTCTCGGTTACTCCCCTTGTAAGCAATATCAATTTAATATAAATTATAAAATAGGAGGGATTATCCGTCAAGAGCAAAAATAGCTAACCAGGGATGCAGTCATGTTTTAAAATTTATACTTGACGCCGAAATTGACGCCTTTCATTTTGAGGTCTATACCATTGCCGTGTTCTTCGATATAGGTCTGGTAGCCGATGTTTACCGATAAGGGTGAGGAAAGCTTGTACGCTGCGCCGACCATCCATTCCTGGGAAAGGCTGTTATTCATCCATATGGCATGAAGTGATAAGTCCTTGTCGATGTTGTATTTACCGCCGAAACCATAAAAAACTTTGGTTTCGGTTGTAGCAACCGTGCCGGCGGGGCCGCCGCTGGCGTAGGAAACTTGGGTGTTATAATCGCGGTTGCCGGCGAGGACAAAAAGGCCCGGCGATACCTTGTATTGAAGAAAATAGTTGGCGACGCTGCCTTCACTGACGCTTACGCCGAGGACAAAACTGTTGCTGATGGCGCCGCCGATGGAATAGACTCCGGTATGGGCCTTGCCCAAATCGCTTGCGGTTTGGCCGGCAAGTTTCGAACGAAACCGCATGTAGTCGTACCCGGCGACATAATCGCCGGAGCTAAGGTCGGCGAAGGGGGCGGATAAGCCGGAGCCGGACAGCGTTTTGCCGATTGCAGTCAGATCGCTTCCGGCGGGTCCGCCGACTGCCGCAAGGGCGGGGGAAGTGGCGGAAAGCATAGCGAACATAGCGAAGGCGAAAAGACGATAAGCGCGACGACCCATGTGGTAACCCCCTATATAGTTTACATTGCTATTATTCGCCAAAAAACGACAAAAAACCTTGCGACCGCGCCGTATTTTTAAGGACTGTTCCTGCCGGTGGCAGAAACAGTCCCAAGCCGCTTCTTTAGAATTTAAGGGTGGCGCCGATGCCGAC
The DNA here is from genome assembly GCA_026417995.1 of Negativicutes bacterium. Lineage (GTDB taxonomy): Bacteria > Bacillota > Negativicutes > Sporomusales > JAOACF01 > JAOACF01. The sequence goes on along the minus strand of JAOACF010000011.1, from coordinate 22,652 downwards.
GTCGCTACGACTCTTGCCTTCGTCAGGCATAAACGAATGGTAATCGAGATTGAGGTCGACATTATGGGTTATCTTATAATTAGCGCCAATCTGCACTTCTTTAAACTCGCTGCCGGCAATCAGCGCGGCGTAGCCGTTCCATTCAGGCGCAACCGGGCCGTTTACGGCCATGCCCAGATACAGTTTGGAGCCGAAGTCAACGTCGCGGCTGCCGATAATGCCGCGCAATTGACCGTTTAGCTTAAACTGTCCGTAAATATCGTCCATGTTGGAGCCAGTGCGGTCAACATTTTGCAGTCCCAGCGTAAAACTGTCGGTCAATTTATGTTCAAGATAGAAGACGTTGCTTCCCAAGCCAATGGCCGTCTGGCTTTGCGTCAGGTCGTTAATCGGAGCGGCAAAGGCGGCGGTGGCGTTGAGAGTGAGGACCGCGGCAGCGGTGAGGAGAGCTTTTTTCATTTGCAAAACCTCCTGTGTCTATATTATGTATACTTTTGCAATCCTGAATATACCAAACCATTATTCGCAGCGTCAATAGGAAATAGTACCCATTTAGCTGTCGGCTGATGGGAGAATATCATCTGCCCTCTGGCGGCGAAGGAAGCTTGATTTGCTGCCATTAGCGAAAAAGGAGTTGCAGCCTTTTGGGGGTTGCAGCTCCTTTTTCTTAGAACTTTCCTGTTTTGCCATAGCCTTTGCTTTTGGGATAAATCTTCTTCGCTTCGGTCGATCGCGGTTTCCGGCTGCCGCCGTATGAACGCGACCGCAGCGGCGCTTCCTCGGTAAGTTTGACCGGTGTTGTGTCCGGTTCCCGCGTTAACAGCTTAAGCGCCGCCGATACCAGTGCAATCGAGTCAAGCTCGGCGAGCAGTTCTTCCGCCCGGCCCCGGTATTGCTCCAGATTGCCCTCCTCAACCTGCTGCAGCAGTTTTTCCACCGCAAGGCGCTGCTGACCTTGGATTACGTCGGTTAAAGTGGGTACGGCGATGCGCACCATTTTGCGCTTGGTAACATGCTCAATCGTGCGCAGATGCTCGATTTCCCGCGGGATAACGAAAGTAATCGCCAGGCCGGGCTGTCCCGCGCGTCCGGTACGTCCGACCCGGTGTACATAGCTTTCCGGGTCTTGCGGGATATCGAAATTGTAAACATGGGTTACGCCGCTGATGTCAAGACCGCGCGCAGCGACATCGGTTGCCACCAGGATGTCAATGATGCCTTCGCGGAATTGCCGGAGCACGCTGTCACGCTTAGCCTGGGTAAGGTCGCCGTGAATGCCTTCGGCGGAATAACCGCGTTTTTTCAGGGCTTCAGACAACTCGTCAACGCGGCGCTTCGTCCGGCCGAAGACAATAGCCAGCTCGGGCGACTGGATATCCAAAAGGCGGCAGAGAACATCAAACTTCTGGCGATCATTAAGCTCTATATACTGCTGTTCAATGAGCGGCACGGTCACTTCTTTGGCCTTTATGCTGATAAAAGCGGGGTTTTTTAAGAAGCGCTGCGCTAAATTCTGTATCGGTTTAGGCATGGTGGCCGAAAACAGCAACGTTTGCCGCTCTGCCGGGGTAGCGCCCAATATCTTCTCAATATCTTCTACAAAGCCCATATTGAGCATTTCGTCGGCCTCATCCAGCACAACGATTTTGGTTTCCTGCAGACGGATTGTCCGGCGTTCCATATGGTCCATGAGTCGGCCGGGTGTGGCGACGATGATCTGTGGGCGCCGCTTGAGCGCCTTGATTTGCCGCTGGATATCCTGGCCGCCGTAGACGGGAAGAGCGTGAACATTGGTGAACTGAGCCAATTTGTTGAGTTCTTCCGCTACCTGGATCGCCAATTCGCGGGTAGGCGTCAAAACAACGCCTTGGGTGGGTTCATCCCTTCCCGCAAGTTTTTGGATTAGGGGAATCCCGAAAGCGGCAGTTTTGCCGGTGCCGGTCTGAGCCTGGCCGACCAGATCGCTTCCGGTCAGCAGGACGGGGATCGCTTGCTCCTGGATGGGCGTCGGCTCTTCAAACCCCATGTCGCTCAAAGCTTTAAGCACTTCAGCGCTGATAGCCAGCGCTTTAAATTTATCCATAAAGGCCTCCTGCAAGCGTTTTGCATAGTATTCCCAGGCCGGATGGGTGATATGCCGCAAGACCGGCGTAAAAAATCTTCCGACCCGGAAGGAATTTGAAAGTGCGACGCCAATATAAATATGTATGTGGTAGTACCACCGAACCACCTGATATCTCTATGTAATGAGCAGGAGGACATCGTGACCAAATTTACTGTGATTAAACAGACAAAAACGTATACCGAGATCGTGGAGCAGATTACAAATCTCATTAAAACCGGCGCCCTCAAGCCTGGCGAAAAGCTGCCTTCCGAGCGCGTGCTGGCGCAGGAACTGGGGATTGGCAGGCAGTCGCTGCGGGAAGCGTTTTCCGTTCTCGAAGCTTCCGGCGTATTGGAAGTGAGGCCGGGACGCGGCACTTATGTGCGGGAAGACGGCCTGGCGAATACGGAAAATTTGCTGATAGGTTACAGCGAATTTGACCGGCCTTTCGAGCTAATGGAAGCCCGGCGCATCATTGAACCCCAGACAGCCCGTCTGGCGGCTGAACGGGCCGAGGACGCTGAAATCGCCGAGATGGAGCAGCTCGTAAAGCGCATGGAGGAAATGGCCGGCTTGGGCGGTCATCCGTCGGCTGAGGACAAGAAGCTGCATTTGCTTATTGCCAAAGCTTCCCGCAATGTCGTGCTGCAGAAAACAATGAATCTCATTGTCGAAAGCATGGGGGAAAAGCTCTGGCTTACGCTGAAAGAGCAAAGCCTGACTGTACCCGGCCGCAATGAGCGTTATCAGCGGGAGCACCGTGAGCTACTGGAAGCAATCAGGCGGCGCGACAGTGAGGAGGCAGCAGCTGTTATGCTAAAGCATCTCGCTGGGATCGAAGAAGATTTGCTGGAAACCGAAGCGACTGAGCAAGACTGAGGCGGTAGGGGGTGAGGCGGCAAGGTACGCAGGGTTTATTTTGCTTGCAAAATATGAGCGAGGGGAAATACGATGAACAACTCTTTAATGCGATGGTTAATTATTATCGCGGTAGGCGCGGCAATTTGGTTTATGCCTGTACCCAATGGCGTTAAGCCGCAAGCGTGGCACTTATTTGCAATTTTTGTGGCAACAATTTTGGGCTTTATCGTCCAGCCGGCGCCGATGGGAATTGTGGCGTTTGTAGCGGTCATGTTCACGGCAATCGTGGGCGTGCTTACGCCGGCCCAGGTGCTGTCCGGCTTTGGCAACTCCACAATCTGGCTGATTGTATCCGCCTTCCTGTTTTCGCGGGCCTTTATCAAGACCGGATTGGGCCGACGCATCGCCTACGTCATCATGGAGGCTATCGGGCATCGGACGCTCAATATTGCCTACGCGCTGGCAATAAGCGATCTGATTATCAGCCCGGCCACGCCGTCGGTTACGGCGCGCAGCGGCGGCATCATCTTTCCCATCGCCCGCAGCCTGGCGACAGCCTTCGATTCGGAACCCAATTCCGGGCCGCGCCGGATGGGCGCGTATCTGGTTCAATCCGTCACCCATGTCAGCATGATCACATCGTCCATGTTTTTGACTTCACAGGCAGGCAACCCGTTGGTAGCCGCGCTGGCTTTAAAAGCCCTAAACTATCAAGTCGACTGGATGCTGTGGTTCAAAATGGCGGTTGTACCGGGCGTAATTTCACTGCTGTTTATGCCCTATTTCCTGTATAAAATCTACCCGCCGGAGATAACCGAGACGCCTGAGGCCAAAGCCATTGCGCAGAAAGAGCTTGAAAAGATGGGGCCTATGACTATGGCGGAAAAAGTACTGGCGTTTGTTTTCGTTTTATCGCTTGCTTTGTGGGCGACCGGCCAATGGACGAATATTGACGCGACAATTGTCGGCATGCTTGGCGTTTGCATCATGCTGGTCACCAAAGTGTTAGACTGGCAGGATGTGTTAGGCGAGAAGAGCGCTTGGGATACGATGATTTGGATGGGTAGCACCATTGCGTTGGCAGGATTTTTAAATACATTGGGCTTTATTCCTTGGTTCTCCAAATCGGTTAGCGGCATGTTCGGCGGCTTGCCCTGGACCACCACGCTGTTCTTTATTCTGGTAATCTACATGTATTCGCAGTATGCATTTGCCGGCCTGAGCGCGCATGTAACCGCGATGTTCCCGGCGCTGGCAACGGTGGCAATCGCCGCAGGCGCGCCGCCCGCAGTCACTGTGCTGAGCATGGGCTTTGTCTCCAGCCTCTGCGGTTGTCTGACACATTACGCATCCGGACCGTCACCCATCTTCTTTGGCGCAGGTTACACTGAACTTAGGCCCTGGTGGATAATCGGCTTTGTCGTGTCGTTAACCCATATGATTATCTGGATTGGAATTGGGTCAATCTGGTGGAAAGTTTTGGGAATGTGGTAAATTCAAATACATAATACGGAGGAGATTAAAAGATGTATTTTGTTAATTATGCCAAAGACGGCGCAGCTAAACTCGGTGTACTGACCAAGGACCAAGCGAAAATAATCCCCCTGCAGGTGGCGGAACAGCACCTGTTTGGTGGCGTCACTCTGCCCAACACCATGCTGGAGGCAATCGAAGGCGGCGAGGCTGTGCTCAAGCGGGTGCAGGAGGTTGCCGCCGGGGCGGAGGCCGATGCGGCCTGCCCGCAGGATGAACTGGCTACGGTTAAGGTGCTGGCGCCCATTCCGCGTCCGGCAAAAAATATTTTCTGCATTGGCAAAAACTATCGCGAACATGCGCTGGAATTTGAAAAAACCAAGGACGCCGCTGTTGCTATTCCCCAGTTTCCCGTCATCTTCAGTAAAGCGGCAACCGCAGTAATCGGTCCTGACGATGTCGTGAACAGCCACCCCGGAGTTACTGAGCAAATTGACTATGAAGCCGAGCTCGCGGTGGTTATCGGTAAAAAAGGCATTAATATTCCCAAAGAAGAAGCAATGGATTATGTGTTCGGCTACATGATCCTCAACGACGTCACTGCCCGCGACCTGCAAAAGAAGCACGGACAGTGGTTCCACGGCAAGAGCCTGGATACCTTCGCGCCGACCGGCCCGTACCTGGTTCATAAGAGCTCGGTCGCTCAGCCCGACAATCTGAACGTTGTGCTCAGGATAAACGGCGAAGTGCGCCAGAACGCCAATACCCGGGACCTCATTTTTGACATTCCGACGATTATTGCCACCATTTCCGAAGGAACCACGATCGAGCCCGGCGACATCATCGCCACCGGCACTCCGGCCGGCGTAGCCATGGGCTTCAACCCACCCAAGTTCCTCAAACCGGGTGATGTCATGGAAATTGAAATTACCGGCTTAGGCAAGCTTGCCAATAAAATAGGCTAACCGCAAACGACAGGGAAGAGAGCAGCTTTCTTCCCTGTTTTGTTTTTAGATGAGGTACAAAAATGTCATAAATCTTCCTAAAAAGGATAAACTGCGATTTATAGCGCAAATTGAAGATATTATAGGCATTTGCCGTTGTATTTTTCAATAAAGTGACCTTTTAAAGCTTCCCTGCTTTAACATAGTAAAGTAAAATAGCGTTGTGATTAAGCATAAGTTGAAGTGGAGGAAGCAAAGATGAGAAAGAGCCTAGCCCTTATTCTGTCAATATTGATTGCCGGTCTGCTGCTGGCCGGCTGCGGCGCGGGACCGAAAAAAATCGTAGTCGGCCTTGACGATAATTTCCCGCCAATGGGGTTTCGCGATGACAAAAATACCATTGTCGGCTTCGACGTAGACATGGCTAAAGAAGCAGCCAGACGGATGGGCATGGAAGTAGAATTCAAACCGATTGACTGGAACAGCAAAGAGGCTGAGCTGAACGGCAAGCGCATCGATGTGCTGTGGAACGGGCTGACCATAACCGAAAAGCGCAAGGAGAAGATCGCCTTCACCAAAGCATACATGGAAAACCGGCAAATCGTGGTAGTTGCCGCTAACTCCGGCCTTAAAAACAAAGCTGACCTGGCCGGCAAGGCCGTTGGCGTACAAGACGGCAGCAGTAGCGTAGAAGCGATCGAGAAAGAAGCGGCAGTTTTAAAATCCTTCAAGGAGCTTAAAAAATATCCGGACAATGTTGCCGCACTGATGGATCTCAAAACCGGACGCATTGACGCCGTTGTTGTCGACGAAATTGTCGGCCGCTACTACATTAGCAAAAAACCGGGTGAATATAAGATTCTTGCCGATAATTTCGGTTCGGAAGAGTATGGGGTCGGCCTGCGGCAAGAAGATAAAGAGCTTATGGCCAAGCTGCAAAAAGCGCTGGATGAAATGAAGCAAGACGGTACATCCGCCAAGATATCCCAGAAATGGTTTGGCGCCGATATTGTAAAATAGCAAGCAGGTTTTGGCAAAATGCCGATGGTTCTCGCCATTGGCATTTCTGCTCCTGACGCGGCCAGAGTTTAGTACAGGAGAGATGAGATGCAGTACGTTTTGGAAATTATGATCCCGATGCTGGAAGGGACAGCAGTGACCCTGCAAATGTTCTTTATCACTATTGTCCTGTCGCTGCCGCTGGGGCTGCTGCTGGCTTTGGCCAGGCTGTCGCGCTGCCGGCCGGTTCAGAGCGTTGTGGGAGTTTATATTTGGCTGCTGCGCGGCACGCCGCTGATGCTCCAATTGCTGTTTGTGTATTTTGCCCTGCCGTTTGTGCCGTATATCGGCGTCAAACTGCCTGATTTCCCGGCGGCCGTGCTGGCATTTGTTTTGAACTATGCCGCCTATTTTGCGGAAATTTTCCGCGCCGGCATCCAGTCAATTGACCGGGGGCAATACGAAGGCGCCAAAGTGCTGGGCATGACGTATATTCAGACCATGCGCCGCATTGTTTTGCCGCAGGTGATCAAGCGCGTTCTGCCGCCGGTAAGCAACGAGACGATTACGTTGGTCAAGGATACCTCGCTGATCTACGTGCTGGCGATGAACGACCTGATGCGCACGGCGCGGGCGCTGGTGCAGCGGGATTTCAGCACGACCCCATTCATTGTCGCTGCCGTATTTTATCTGGTCATGACGCTGGTGCTGACCTGGGGCTTTCAGAAACTGGAGCGGCGCTATGCGGCATATGACGAATAGGAGCAGAGCCTGAGATGGAAATGATTAAAGCGGAAAACATTTGGAAAAGCTTCAAAAACCTCGCAGTGTTAAAAGGAATTTCTCTTACCGTCAAGCGGGGGGAAGTTGTCGCCATTATCGGACCTTCGGGTTCCGGCAAGAGCACCTTGCTGCGCTGTCTTAATCATCTGGAAGTGGTGAGCAAAGGCACGATTGCAATTGCCGGCGAGACTTTGGTGAAAACCGGCCCGGACGGAAAAGCTCAGTATGTGCATGATGCCGAAATTCGCCGGATATGCCGCAAGATGGGGATGGTTTTCCAACAGTTCAACCTGTTTCCCCATCTGACTGTTATGCAAAATATTATGGAAGCGCCTATAGTCGTAAAAGGCATGACCCGGGAGGAAATTCTGCCGGAGGCGGAGAATCTACTAAAAAAGGTAGGATTGCTTGACAAGGCCGGCAGTTATCCTTGCGAGCTGTCCGGCGGGCAAAAGCAGCGGGTGGCGATCGCCCGCGCTCTGGCCATGAAGCCCGAGATCATGCTGTTTGATGAACCTACCTCCGCTTTGGACCCGGAACTTACCGGCGAGGTACTGCGTGCGATGCGCCAACTGGCGGAAGAACATATGACCATGCTGGTGGTAACCCATGAAATGGGCTTCGCCCGGGAAGTGGCAAGCCGCGTAATCTTCCTGGATCAAGGCGAAATTATCGAAGAAGGCACGCCGCAGGCGGTTTTTGGCAATCCCGCGCAGCCCCGTACCCGTTCGTTCTTAAGCAGCATAGGATAAGAGAGAAGGTCAGACTTGGGTTATTTGCGTATAGCCTAAGTAAAATGCTAAAGGAGTTTTGCGGTATGCGCTATGAGGGCATTATCTACCGTCCGCCCAGCGAAGCAAACAGCCTGTTAATTCAGGCCACCGTAGGCTGTCCTCACAACCGGTGCGCCTTTTGCGCCATGTACCGGGATAAAGCCTTTCGCATCCGGCCGGTGGCGGAAATCAAGGAAGATATTCTTCAATCCCGACGCTATTATGGCGACGAGATTGAGACGGTATTTTTCCCTGACGGCAATACGATCATCATGCGCACCGAACAGCTTGAAGAGATATTTCGCTACACCCGAGAGGTATTCCCCGCGGTAAAACGGATTACCGTATACGGTTCGGCGCGGTTTATCAATATGAAGACGGCGGATGAACTGCAGCGGCTCAAAGCCGCCGGCCTCAGCCGCATTCATTCGGGCATGGAGAGCGGCGATGATGTCACATTGACGCGTATTGCCAAAGGTGCCGATGCTGCAGCCATTGTGGAAGCCGGCAAGAAGGTGCGGGATGCGGGCATAGAACTCAGCGAGTATGTGCTCATCGGCGTCGGCGGCCGTGAACGCTCCGCCGAGCATGCATTGGCCAGTGCCGTTGTGCTCAACCGGATTGTGCCGGAATTCATTCGCCTGCGTACCTATATCCCCATGCCCGGTACGCCGCTTTATGATCAGTGGCGAAGCGGCATGTTCGGCCTGCTTAGTCCGCATGAAGCGCTGCGGGAAACGCGGAGTTTTATTGCGGCGCTGGCTGCTCCCGGCAGCATGCTTTACAGCGATCATCCCTCCAATTACGCTTATATCAACGGGCGCATTCCGGAAGATAAGCCGCTCATGCTGGCAACAATCGATCGCCTCTTAACTTTGCCTGAGCACTCTTTTCGCCCGCCTGAAACCGGCAGCCTCTAGCCGACCTGGAGGGCAAGGCTTATGTTATTTAAATTATCAGCCAAGATAAAACCTGAACCGTGCGGTTCAGGTTTTTTATCCCCATATGCCAATGACGCCCCAGGCTACAACCACCGTAATGAGCTGCATGACCAGCACGGGGCGGAGCGTTTTCAGGAAATCGGAGTTGAAGTAGTCCAGCGTTACCAACAGGCACATATGGGCCGGTGAGAGCATATGACCGGCTGTACCCAACACGAAACATATCGTTACCAGACTCAAGTCTCCCGGAGCGATTACCCCGATAAACGGAAAGGTGATTGCCACGAAGCCCTGCGATGTGCCGGTCAGTAAGCCGCCGGCGAAGGCAATAACACCGACAACAACGGCGGGCGGCACCGCCAGGCTTTGCATC
>JAOACF010000011.1:12740-13391 GCA_026417995.1 Negativicutes bacterium | reverse complement strand
CGGCTACGTCGCCGATAACTCCCGTTTGCCGCAAAATATTTTGAAAGAAGAGAATGCCGACGATACCCCACAGCATTTTGCGATCAAAGGCAGCTGCGAACATTGCCCGGACATCGGCGAAGCTTTGTCGTAGCACAAACGCCATAGCGGCTACCACCAGCGCCATCGCTGCGGACGCACTGAAATTAAAGGCGATCACCAGTACAAAGTTGGCGACTACCGGCCCGGCCGCCAATACAAGATAGCGGTAGCCGTTATCGCTGGACTTAGGCGGGGCAGTGTGGGCGGCCTGGGGGCGACGCAGCGGCGAGATGAGAAAAAGCCAGCCGATAGCAAGCGAAAACAGCGTAAGCCAGGCCATATGCGTAACCAGTACGCTGAGCGGGATACCCGAAATATGGCTGGCAAGCAGCATGCCGGTAAAAATCGGGTTGGTAAATTCCCAGACATGGCGGAACCAGTAATTAATGGTCGTCTTTGTTTCCGCGGATAAAGCGTATTGACTGGCGGCGCGCTCTACCAGCGGCGCTGAAAAAATAGCGCCGCCGAGTGATGGCAGGAAACCGAGGAAGGCAGGCATCATCGCCAGCAGAATGCGGTCGCTGCGGAAAATCAGACGGGCAGTAGCCATCATTCCGTCAATTACGCCGG
>JAOACF010000011.1:0-12730 GCA_026417995.1 Negativicutes bacterium | reverse complement strand
CGCCGGTGGTGCGCAGTTGATATTCAAGGCACATGACAAAGTACAAAGCCAGAATAATCTCCCAGGTGCCGGGCGCTGTGGCGGTGGAAACGGCCGCTGCTACCAGCTTGGCAAGCTGCGGCTCGGAAACAGCGAACAGCAGCAGTGAGCCGGCCAGCATGGCGTTGCCCATGATCACTTTCCGGTTGATCAGGAATACGATGAGGGTAAGGGTGGCAAGAACTTTTAGAACGGCGGGCAATGGTCAACAACTCCAGTTAGAATTTCATGCCCATAATATCACAAAAACCATCCGGGAACAACAGTAAGACGGGCCGGAACGTTTCGCTGTCTAACGAAAAACCGGCCAGGACAGCATCCAGGCCGGTTGGTAATTAGTCGGCTGTTTTGGTCGCAGCGGGCGTGGGGGTTGGGGCGCCGCGTTTTTCGGTCAGTTCGTCCAGAGATTTATTCATGGTTTCTTGTCCTAACAGAAGAATATTGGCGGCGACAATGCCGAGGACAATGGTGAACATCATGAATACGGCATTGACTTTATCCGGCTCGGTCATAATCGCGCCGACCACGATAGGGGCGATTATGCCGCCGCACCGGCCAAAGGCGGCGGCGAAGCCAACGCCGCTGGCGCGGGCGTAGGTGGGATATTGTTCGGAGGAATACGTATGGGTAATGCCCCAGGCGCCAAGATTAAAAAAGGAAAGCACGCAGCCCCAGGTAATGATTTCAGCGCCGGTTTTGGCGTTGCCGAACATATAGGCGGCGAAGGTGCAGATAACCAGGAATGAGCCCATTGTGGCCTTGCGGCCGATGCGGTCAACAAGGTAAGCGGCGGTGAAGTATCCCGGTATTTGTACCATTGTCATCCAAATGAGATATTCAAAAGACCGTACCAGGGTGTGACCGCTTTTTACCAATAAGGATGGCAGCCAGGTAAACATGCCGTAATATGCATATACCATGCCAAACCACAAAATCCATAAACAGACAGTCTTTCTGAGGAAGGGCTCCGACCACAACTCCAGGAAACTGAAAGATTTGGGTGCAGCTGTCTGCGGCAGCGCTTTCGGCGGCTGGCCGACAGGCACGCCGATTTCCCGCTCGATAGCGGCGACTACGGCGTGAGCTTCATCTAAACGTCCCTTACTTACCAAGTACATCGGCGACTCGGGGAGAGCGCGCAAAAGATACGGCACGACCAGCACGGGCAGCGCGCCGATAAAGAAGGCGATTTGCCAGCCGTAGACTGGGATAACGGTATATGCGAGGACCGAAGCGGTCAGCCAGCCGAATGCCCAGCCGGCATTTACAACGACCAGCATTTTGCCGCGGTGTCGGGGCGGAGCGAATTCACCCATCATGGCCATTGCTACGGGCGGCTGGCCGCCAACGCCGGCACCGACAATGAAGCGGAACGCCAGCAGCGATTCGTAATTCCAAGCCAGGCCGCACAGGCCGGTGCCCAGACAATACATTACCGTGGTAGCGATAAACATCTTTTTCCGGCCGATACGGTCAGCCAGCGTCCCGGAGAGAATTGCGCCGCAAGCCATGCCGACAAGGCCCATGCTGCCGATATAGCCGATTTGGGCGGAGCTTAAATTCCATGAACCAATCATTTTTGCCAGGACAAAAGCCACAATGCCGGTGTCCAGAGCTTCGCAGGCTACGCCGAAAGCCAAGATCAGCAGCATGCGGTAATGGAAGCGGCTGAGCGGCAGGCTGCTTAAACGCTCAGTAATAGTTGCCATGTCCAAAAACCTCCTTTGTTCTCTTGTGGATATCCCGTTTAGTTAGCATCATCGGAACCGAATGTACCTGTCTTTTTGCGCCCTCCTTCCCGGCTGACCTGCCGCATTTTTCTCGGTTTATTTACCAGGTACCGGCGCGCGATGTCAGTGGCGTATTCGCGAATGGCCGCCGTACCGGCAAGCTCGACCGGGGTTGATGTAATTCGCTCGCGGAATAGCGTTACATCTACTCCCGGTAGCAGCATTTTCAGCGCCATAGCGAGCGGCATGCCATTTTCCAGTATCTCCATGGCATGAGAGTTGCCGATAATAAAATTAAGCCCGAGTTCGCGCGCCCGGCTGACAAGCGGATGCTGTTCGCCGACCCGGCTGATTGAGGCCAGCACGGTATCCGCCTGCGGGAAACGCGCTTTCACCAGGCTAAGCTGGTCAGGGGTAAAGCCGGTATGGGGAAAGATATGAATAATGGTATTTACAGGGCTGTCGGTGCTTCCCAGCAAAATCTTGCCGCCGGTGGCCACATTGGTTTCCATAATGGCATTGCAGCATCGCGAGCCGCGTTCGGCATACAACATCTTCCACTCCTCGTCGATGCCCATAAAATGGTTCAGGCGCTCCAGCATGTCGCCGAGAGTATGAATATGCGGCAATGTTTGGCCGACGAACAATATATTGCCGGGAATGCCGCCAAAGGCAATTTCCACATGGAATGGCTGATGCCCGTGAATGAAAGAGATGCCGGGATGCAAGCCGTGGAAGGCTTCATGCAGCTCAAAAACCGCGATGCCATAGAGGTCGAGGTAGTTTCGCATGGTGACGCCGCCTGTATTAGCAGCTTCGGCAACCGGGTGATGGGCGATAATGGCGTCCACGCCGGTGGCCCCGGCCAACTCGATGTTGCACTCAGTCAGCGTCATGGTTACGGCGATTTTGGCAACCGGTGCCTCGGGGTTGCCGTATACCAGCCCTGGAGTCTCCATGCAGGCTTTGCCCGGAATATTGGAAGATTTGCTGACCACAAACGGATTGGCCCCACTGAAAACATCGCCGATGTCCTTGATGCAGCGTCCGCCGGTAATCTTATCCAGTGCATAGAGGACATCCCTGACAGTTGCGGGGGTGTTTGCCGCGCCTTTGTTTTGCCGCAGGGCGGCTTTAATGGTACGGGACTTGTTTTTCAAATACTTCACCTCCTAAAAAAATACAAAGCTACCGCTCCGTCATGCCGCTCCTACATGGGATTTTTCCGCATGTATGAGACGTCATTACGAACAAAGCGGTAGCTTTCGGCTCTCGATGAGTTCCTACGGCCTGAACCGGGCTATGAGTGATTAGCAGTGATGCACTAGTTGAATTCTTTTCTTCCACAAAAATGGTAAAATTCCTGCCTGAAATAAAATAAAAATAAAATATTTTCTGTCATTTGCCGTCCTGATGCCGCTTGAGAAAAACTTCATCTAGGATAATAACCGTGACCGCCAGTTCGTGCTCAGGATCATAATCCTTGAGAACGCTGATGACGGGAAGCTTCAGCTGCTCCACAAGCTCAGCCTTAAGACGGCGTTTGTACTCCGCCAATATTGCCATATCGACGAAACGGGTGGTCATCCGGTCGCTGCGGTCTAGGGCGGCTAACGCCGGGATACGCTTGTGATCGGCGGTGATAATGACTTTGTCTTCGGCAACTTGCACGCGTTGCTTGCGCAGGCCGGTTCCAAACATGGCAATATTGACATTGTTATTTACTCGGGCTATCTCCTGTTTCAGATCGATAACAGGTGGGCTCATGCTACTCTCCTCTCCGCACAGCGCTTGTCGCTAATATTGGCTAATACTTTCCAATTTATGCATTTTCCTGCAACATTTCAAATAATTTTCAGTCGACAGCCTGGCGATGAAGGATTTTCGGGTAAAAGCCGAATAATCAAAATGGCAGTAAGTGTTTTCCGGCGGCACTCGCCGGCGCAATACGGACTGAAGGAGGCGGAACTGAGATGATCGGTGTGGTCGCGGACGATACTACCGGCGCCAATGATATTGGCATTATGTTTCGCAAAGGGGGCTATTTGGTTAAAGTCGTGACCTATTTCCCGGCGATGAAGCTGGACAGTGATGCCGATGTTATCATTATCGATACCGACAGCCGCCTGGACAGCGCGGCTGAGAGCTATCGGAAGGTCTACAACGCTACCAAAGCGCTTGCGCAATTAGGCTGTGATTTATTCCATAAGAAAACCTGCTCGGTCTTTCGTGGCAATATTGGGGCCGAGTTTGATGCGATGCTGGATGCGTTGGGCGAAGAGTTTGCCGTCGTCAGCCTTGCCTTTCCCAAGAACGGCCGCCAGACGAAAGGCGGCATTCATACCGTGCACGGCCGGCTGCTGGAGGAATCCGAGTTCCGCAATGATCCCGTTCATCCGATGCGGCAATCCAGCCTGGTGGACATACTGCAGGGGCAGACCAAGCGCAAGGTGTGCCTGGCGGAGATCGGGACAGTGCGACAGGGCGCAGCGGCACTGCGACAGGCAATTGATGCCAGGAGAGCAAACTGTCATTATGTTATTGTTGATACGGTGGATCAGGACGACTTGCGAACTGTGGCGGAAGCGGTACAGGGCATCAGAGTGTTGGCCGGCAGCTCGGCCATAGCCGAAGAACTGCCGCGCTTCCGGCCGCCGGTGGCGTTTGTTGATCCGCTGGCAGGCATTGACATGCATGACGCCAACGGCGTGCTGGTGGTGTCCGGAAGTTTAATGCCGCAAACCAGAGCGCAGATTGGCTATTTGGCGCAGCTTGGCGTATACTGCCTGGTATTCGACAGTCGGGTGCTTTATGATAACAAGGCCGGTGATGTTCATGTTCATACGGAGGAACTGATTACCGCTGCGGCAAAGCTGGTGCATCAGGGCCAAGACGTTCTCGTCATGGCGGATAATGATCCTGCGGTTGTCCGGGAAACAAAAGAATTGGGCCGGCTGCTCGGGCATGAAGAGCTTGCGGTCAGTAAGGCGGTATCGGCGCGTTTGGCCGAAATAGCCGCCGCTGTTGTGGCGAGAACCGGGCTTAAAAGGCTGGTCGTGGCCGGCGGCGACACTTCGGGCACAATATGTCGGAAACTCGGCATTCAGGGCAACTACGTACTTAACGAAATTGAGACGGGAATCCCGGCTGGGTTGGCCATCGGGGCTGACATGTTAATCGTGTTGAAATCAGGCAGTTTTGGCAGGGAAGATTCTTTGGCCAAAGCTGTTGCCCATCTCAAGGGGTTAGTTTAAGGGGAAGCGGCCGTCAATCATCAATTCCTACGACGTTTTAACCGGCGGAGCGGTATGTCGTCGCCGTGCGCAAAGCAGAAGGAAAAAGAGCGATCCGCGCGGCGGCTATGGGGTATTTTACAAGTTCGGATAAACATCACTTGCGACCTGAGCCTGAATGGGTTCAGGCTTTTATCTTCGCATACCGGCAGGAAAGCTTGCCCGGACAATTGAATACTATTATTTAACATGATGCTGTCAGGAGGGTCTGAACTGAGCTATGAATGGCAACAGCGGCTGCACCGGCTGAATCGCCGCCGGTGGGCGATCTGGTGGTCTGTGGCACTGGCTTTATTAACAGCTTATTTTCACCGCACGGTTACCGGCGTTATCGCCGACAGCCTGATGCGGGATTTTTCCATAGCGAGAGCCTCAGATTTAGGGGTGCTTGCATCGATATATTTTTATATTTATGCCGCTATGCAAATACCCGCAGGCATCTTGGCCGATGCATGGGGGCCGCGGCGGACAATCGGCCTCGCACTTGCCGTTGCGGCCCTAGGAGCGGCAGTATTCGGCGCGGCGCCCAGCCTGCCCTGGGTTTATGCCGGACGGGTGCTGGCAACGCTGGGGGTCAGTGTAATTTTTGTCAGCCTAGTCAAGCTGCAGGTGGAGTGGTTCCGGCTGCGTGAGTTTTGCACGGTATCCGGACTGATTGTCGTGGTGGCCAACAGCGGTTCGCTGCTGTCGGCCACGCCGCTGGCATTTGCCGTGGAAACGGTAGGTTGGCGGGCATCATTTTATATTATTGCTGCCTTTACGCTGTTTATGGCGGCCGTTTGCTGGCTGGTCGTGCGTGACCGGCCGGCGGCAATCGGTTTGCCGCCCATTGCCGATTTTGAGGCGCGGGAGGGCCTGCCCAGCGCGCCTGATACAGGACGCAGCATGAGCGCCTGCGAAAGTCTCGGCATTGTGCTGGGCAATACTCGCACCTGGTGGCCATTCCTGTCGGGAGTTATGGTATACGGTGTATATATGTCGTTTATGGGTATTTGGGGAGTGCCCTATTTCATGCAGGTGTATGGCATGAGCCGCGTGGAAGCGGCCAATTATGTCATTGCGATGGCGGTCGGCAACATGATTGGCGGCCAGGCCATCGGCTATCTCTCCGACCGGGTTGGCCGGCGCAGCAGGCCTTATACCTTAATTGCTACCTGCTTTTTCGGCGTGTGGCTCATCTTGACCGTTTGGAATGGCGGCAAACCGCCGGTATGGGCGCTCTATCCTCTCTGCCTGGGCATTGGTATCGGTACCTCAGGCGTTACGCTGGGCGTGGCCTGTACCAAAGAGGTGAATCCGCCGCAAGCAGCCGGCATTGCCGCCGGTGTCGCCAACTCAGGGCCGTTTGTCGGCGCCGCGCTCATGCAGCCGCTGTTTGGCTGGGTGCTTGACCTCAACTGGCAAGGGGTTATAGAACACGGCGTCAAAGTATACCCGCCGGAGGCGTATCAGTATGCTTTTTGGTTGTGTGCGGCGGTTTTGGCGGCAGGCATCGGCTGCACGCTCATGATCAAAGAGACATACTGCACGAATATCGGCGTTCGCGATAGCAGCCCTGCAAACAGGGTTGCGGATGATGCTACGGGAGGTTAGAAAGGATGCCGGAAAATGCTATTTTTGTAAAAGCGCTGCGGTTCGACCCATCCCGGGAAAGTGCGGGAAGGTTCGAGGAATACCGGGTGGAGACTGCCCAGCCGCTGTCCGTCATGGCGCTGCTGGCGAAAATACATGATCAGGACGCGACATTTGCCTGCCGCACGTCCACCTGTTTTAAGGGACGCTGCGGTTCGTGCCTGGTGCGGGTAGACGGGCGCGACGTTTTTGGCTGCACTGCCTTGATTTACCCGGGGCAGTCTATTGTCGTTGAACCACATTCCCAATTCAAGGTTATTCGCGACGTGGCGGTCGACTTTGCCGCGCCGCAGGCTGTTGCCGGGGATGGGGTGGGGGCGGAATGAAAATCAGCGAACGCTACGGTGCCGAAGTAATGGTCATAGGCGCGGGCAGCGCCGGCATGCGGGCGGCGCTAGCGGCTGCCGAGGCAGGGGCAAAGGTATTGCTGCTGAATAAAGGCCCGCTTGCCAAGTCGGGCATTACCCTCACTGCCGCCGGCGGGATGCAGGTGCCTTCGCAGCCGGGGGACAGCCAGGAACTGTATTGGCAGGACACAATCAGGAGCGGCTATGGGCTGGCGGATGAAAATTTGGTTTGGGCCATGGCTGAAGATGCCGTGGCGCGCGCCGCTGATGCAGAACGCTATGGGGCAAGATTTGTGCGGGATGCCGACGGCAACCTGGCTATCGGCCGGTTTCCCGGCCAATCGCAGCCGCGCAACCGTTTCTTCAAGGGCGGCGGCATAGGGTTGGTAACGGCGCTGGCCGGGGCATGCCGCAGAAATAATATAATAGTTATGGATGAAATCTTGATCACCGGATTGCTGCGAACCTGGTCCGGCAGCGACGGTGCGGTGGCGGGGGCAATCGGGCTAAACCTGAGAACCGGCCAATTGGTGCGGTTTGACGCCAGATCGGTCATTTTGGCTACCGGTGGCTGTCAATGGCTATGGGAGGTAAATGACTGCCCTGCTGACGCAACGGGCGACGGGCAGGTGCTTGCTTACCGCGCCGGAGCGGAACTTATTGACATGGAAATGGTGCTGTTTTATCCCACCGTCATTGTTTGGCCAGAATCGCTGAAAGGAGCATTTGTTCACTACGAATTTTTAAGCCCCGAAATTTTGGACGGCAATGTATATGATACAGCCGGGGCCGCCCTGCTGCCCAAACCGCTGCCCGGCAGGGATGAAGCAATGCGGCTGATGGCCGCGGCAATCACTGCCGGGCGGGGAACGGCGCACGGCGGGGTGCTGTGGTATGTGGGGGATTCGCCCCAAGGTACGGAAAAAGTGCGGAAAACGTTGGATACCCTTCAGTACAACTATATCCGCAGTCATGGCGTGGACCCGGCGTCTGACCGGATCGAGGTTGCCCCGGGCGCGCATTATCTGATGGGGGGCATAGCCATTAACGAGGAGTGCCGCACCAATATTGCCGGGCTGTTCGCCACTCCCGAGTGCGCAGGGAATGTGGACGGCGCCAATCGTCTGGCCGGCAATGGCATAACTGCGACACAGGTATTTGGCGCAAGAGCGGGATATTATGCCGCGCAGTGGGCAGGGGAGCACGCCGCCGCGGCGGATGCCGCCGAAGTTGATGCCGAACTTGCGCGTATTGCCGCCAAAGTTGCTGCCAGCGGCAAAAATGCGCGGCATGTGCCGGCTATCCGGCGTAAGCTGCGCGCAGCCGTCCAGCGATATGCCGGCGTCAGCCGGGATGGCGAAGGTCTGAGGCGTCTGCTGGCAGTTATTGATGAGGTGCAAGGCGAACTGGCTGAAGTCCGCGTACCGTTCGCCGGTGTATATAATCAGCAACTGAAGGATGTCCTTGAGCTTGACAGCATGTGCGAAACAGCCAGATTAGTCGCCGGCAGCGCGCTGCGGCGCGAGGAATCGCGCGGGCATCATTTCCGGAGCGATTTTCCGCAAAGCGATGACGCCAACTGGCTGAAGCATACGTCGGTCAAGCTGGCGGACGGCGGGCCGGTGTACGGAACCCGTCCGGTGGCGCGCATTGGCCGTTATGATAATTGCTAATCAGGGCATAATGTATAACCGAAGCAACAATACATACAGGAGCAAACAATGCGTGAATTTCAAAAACTCGGCGTGGCCGAACCGCTGGCGGACGGTCTGGCCAAAGAGTCAATCACTGTCCCTACCGCCATTCAGGAAAAGGTTATTCCCGCCGCGCTGGCCGGCCGGGATATTATCGGGCGGTCGGCCACCGGAACAGGCAAGACGCTTGCTTATCTCCTGCCACTATTCCAGCGGCTGAATACAGAGGCGAAGGAAACTCAGGCGATCATTCTGGCGCCGACCCATGAACTCGCAATCCAAATCCAGCGGCGGGTTGAGCTTTTAGCGAAGAATTCCGGGCTGCCGGTTACCGCCGCGCCGGTTATCGGCAATGTAAACATCGTCCGCCAGATGGAAAAGCTCAAGAGCAAACCGCATATTATTACCGGCTCAAGCGGCCGGATACTCGAACTTATTAAGAAGCGCAAGATTAACGCCCAAACCGTCAAAACAATTGTCCTTGACGAAGCGGACCGCCTGCTGGACGACAGCAACTGGGAAAGCGTGCAAGCGGTCATTAAGACTACGCGCAAAGACCGTCAGACCATGCTGTTTTCGGCAACCATCACCAAAGCTGCGCTGGAGCGCTCGCGCGAAATCCTGCGTGCGCCGGAGATAATCGACGTAACTTTAGCAGCAGCCGTCCCGGCGGAGATTTCCCATATGCGGCTGATTACCGACCGGCGCGACAAGATCGAGACGCTGCGCAAGCTGGCGGTACATCTGGCGATTGACCGGGCGCTGGTTTTTGTCAATAAGAGCGATGATATTGCCGTGACGGTAGCCAAACTCAATTATCACGGGCTAAAGGCAGTCGGCCTTTCCGGGGATGCCGGCAAAATCGACCGCAAAAAAGCAATCGAGGATTTCCGCAGCGGCCGGGCGAGGTTTCTCGTCGCTTCCGACGTTGCCGCGCGCGGCCTCGATATTCCAGGCGTTTCCTTTGTCATTAACCTTGACTTTCCTGAGGAGCCGCTCTTGTATCTGCACCGGGCGGGGCGCACCGGCCGGGCCGGGCAAAGCGGCACGGCGATTTCGCTCGTTACGCCCAGGGAGTCGGCGCTGGCCGATAAGGCGGCAAAAATATTAAAAACCGCAATTCCCCAGAAAGAGCTGGCGCGCGGCAGGCTGTTTGAGGCAAGACCCAGGCGCATGCCGCCCCGTCAGGCAAAAACGCCACAACCGTAAAAAACGCTATCGTCCATATAGGGCGATAGCGTTTTGCACTAAAATGTCTCGTTGTTTTGGCGATGCTTTAGCAGCGCCTCCAGTTTCCCGGCGGGTTCTGCCGCCGCTGACCAAATATCTTTGAAAACCTGTGCGTTTTTAAAGCTGACGCTCCACTGAAACGCCCCTTCCGGGCTGTAGAGCGCAGCCACTACCGGACGCTTGAGGTCGGCAGGTATGATTCCTTCGGCATCTGTCACCAGCAGGTAGCCGCCGGCGGCGTCAGTTTCGTAAAAGAGCGCCGTAAGGCCGTCCTCAATCTCGGTTTCCGCAAAACCAAGCGGCGCGAAAAAATTTAAGATATTCATCATGCTTGCTCCCTTCTGGCCAAGTTTACAGACCGGGCGTCAGAGGGCGCTACGCGGAATTCGACGCCGGGATTGCGCTCCACCGCCCAGTTAAGCTGCCACTCATTGGTTATCAGCACCAGCGGCCGTCCCTTCAGGTCTTCGAGAAGCATGCCGTTATCAATGCCCTTGAGCGCTTTGGGGTTGAGATTGTCTCCCTCCAGCCAGCGGGCCAGTCCGAACGGCAAATGATGCATCAGGATATCCACGCCGTATTCCTGCTTGAGGCGGTATTGGAGAACATCGAACTGCAGACTGCCGACCGCGCCGATAATATACGATTCAAGCATGCCCGGCTGGCGGAACACCTGTACTGCCCCTTCCTGGGTAAGCTGGGTCATGCCTTTATCGAACTGCTTGCGCTTCATGGTATCTTTAGCCTGAACCCGGGCAAACTGCTCGGGCGGGAATACCGGGAAGTCCTGGAAACAAAACTGATGCCCCGGCTGGCAGAGGGTGTCGCCGATGCCGAAAATGCCTGGATCAAAAACGCCGATAATATCGCCGGGATAAGCTTCTTCCACGATTGCCCGCTCTTGCGCCAGGAACTGCTGGGGCTGGCCGAGCTTGACCTGTTTCTTGGACTGAACGTGGTAAACCGCCATGCCCCGCGCGAATTTTCCCGAGCAGATGCGCATAAAGGCGATGCGGTCGCGGTGAGCGGGGTTCATATTGGCCTGGATCTTAAAAACAAAGGCGGAAAACACATCGCTGTGCGGATCGATTAAGCCCTGGTCGGACAGTCTGGGCTTGGGCGGGGGCGCCAGGCGCAGGAACTCTTCCAAGAATGGCTGCACGCCAAAGTTGGTCATGGCGCTGCCGAAGAACATCGGCGTCAGTTCGCCGCGCGCCACCTTGTCCGGGTCGAATTCATCGCCGGCCATGTCCAGCAGGGCAATATCGTCGCACAGCGCCTGATGCACATCTTCGCCGAGCAGCGCCCGGAACGAGGGGTCTTCCACCCTGCCGGCGGTAGAAGCAACTGCCTTTTGCCCGTGAGAACTGTCCTTGTCAAAAAGCTCCACCTGAGCCAGCTTACGATTGTATACCCCTTTATAGTTGCCGTCAATGCCTACCGGCCAGTTCATCGGATAGGCCCTGATGCCAAGCACTTTCTCAATCTCTTCCATCAATTCAAAGGGATTGCGGCCAAAGCGGTCGAGCTTGTTGACAAAGGTAAAAATAGGAATGCCGCGCTGTTTGCAGACGCGGAACAGTTTTTTAGTTTGTTCTTCCACGCCTTTTGCCACGTCGATCAGCATGACGGCGCTGTCGGCGGCCATCAGCGTGCGGTAGGTATCTTCGCTGAAATCCTGGTGCCCGGGCGTATCTAGGATATTGACCCGGTAGCCTTGGTAATCGAATTGGAGCACGCTCGACGTTACCGAAATGCCCCGTTGTTTTTCAATCTCCATCCAGTCCGAGACGGCATGCTTTTGTGTTTTGCGCGCCTTAACCGAACCTGCCAGATGGATCGCGCCGCCATACAGCAGCAATTTTTCGGTCAACGTGGTTTTGCCGGCGTCCGGGTGGGAAATGATCGCGAAGGTTCGCCTGCTGTTTATTTCTTTACTTATTTCTTCCATTTTTCCTCCGATATATTGATGTACGCTCTCGGAAACCCGAGAGACTTTATTGTTCAAGGCTTTTAGCCTTGGACTTTTTTGTTTTTCCTCCAAGTTAGTTTTTGTCGAAATTTAAAACATATGTTCTCTTGACTTTTTCCAAACGCCCCCATAATCGCGATGGAGGCACTTTTGTTGCCTATCTTCGCTGATGGTGGTGTTTTTTTGTTAAAACCAGCCCGTTCTCACAAACAATTTCAGGACTTTGTTAAACAGCAATTGCAACTGCATTATCTAAAATTCAGTATTGCTAATCCCGTTTTTGTCAATGAAAAGGCGTTGGCTTTTGTTTGGTCTGCCGATTTATCCAAAGTGGTTGATATTGTCGGCTATCGCTACTCGGCAAATAAAGGTACTCCTGCACGCGACCCTGGCGATATGTTTCGTTCTTTACTTCTTATGGAATTCTTGCGCGAACGTTCTATCGATGCCTGGGTTAACACGATGCGTTCCGCACCCATTTTTGCGATCCTTAGTGGCTTTTTGCCTGATGACATTCCCGGTGTCGGTACCTTTTATGATTTTATCAACCGTCTTTGGTTAAGTTCTTCCGCACACCTTGCTCGCAAGGTCCGTAAGCCCCGGCAAAAGAAACCAAAGAAGGGTAAGAAAAAAGGGGATAAGTCTCCGCTTAAGAGACCCGGCGCTGTTAAACGGCTGGTTGACCGTTATATTGAGCGCCCTCCCGAGTTTCACTCCCGTCCGCATGACCTCTTCCAAAAGATTTTTAAAGAGTGTTTTGTAGTCCCCTCTGCAAAACACGGCATCTTTGGAG
>JAOACF010000110.1:1910-8873 GCA_026417995.1 Negativicutes bacterium | reverse complement strand
AGCCACAGGTTCGTTTATCAATTTTCTCTGAGACACCATAAAGCAATGATCTAGCCGAACTTAACAAAGCGAAGTCTAATGGCAAAAAGGTATGTCCGTCAGACCAGCCTAAAGTAAGCAAGCGAAAGCCTTTATAGTAGCAATTACGGGCATGATCATGAAATCGAGCCAGCATCTCCACTTTTTGACTACGGTTACGTTCATACATCGAATCATCAATAATGAGTACTTTTACACGTTTTTTGGCGGTCAGACGGGAAACGCGCCTCACCGTTTCGACA
This sequence comes from Negativicutes bacterium, assembly GCA_026417995.1. Classification (GTDB taxonomy): domain Bacteria; phylum Bacillota; class Negativicutes; order Sporomusales; family JAOACF01; genus JAOACF01. Next base: position 8,592 of record JAOACF010000110.1, on the reverse strand, counting down.
CTAAACTGCGTAAGAAATCTACGCCAGGAAAAGCGGGGATGATTTAAAAACCGGTATACGACATCTTTGCCAGGAAGGTCGCTACCCGCTGGACCGCTGAATAGTTGAAACCAATTGCGTTGCCGGAAGACTAGGCCGAATACCAAGATAAATAAACAGGCGCAAGAAAAGCCTAGACGTTTCGTAAAACCTGCTGCTCGCAAGTGGTGGAATAATCGCAGTTCCGCAAAAGCAGACCGTACATCCGTAGGGAGTTGCTTTTCAAGCATGTTTCGAGTTATCATTGTCATTAGAAGAACACCTCTTCTGTATGATATTTTGGTGACTTTAGCACTCCCACTATATCAAACAAAGGGGTGTTTTTCCATTGTCAAGGATCATATTTTTGTGGCGATTAAACTAGTAATAGCATGCATCTAATTCATTTTTTATGTGCGAAAGTTGAGTAACTAAACTTGGTCGAAACCAAGCTTGACTGGAAATCAGTATGGTATTATGTCCATGAAGGCATAATTTTTCTGCGGGAAAATTATGCCTTGCTGTTTTTAAAATCTAAGGCTAGGAGGATAGCTGATGAATTATAAACAGGTGGCCGACACGCTGGAGGCTTACCGTAGCGGTGCAATTTCGCTTGAAGATGCGATGGACAGGCTGAAAATACTTCCTTATGAGGATCTGGGCTTTGTAAAAATTGATCATCATCGCGCCATGCGGCAAGGCTTCCCGGAGGTGGTCTTCTGTCAGGGGAAAACGGAGGAACAAGTCGTCGCCATTATGGAACGACTGGCGCAGCAAAATACCAGCGTCCTCGGCAGCCGGGCAACCCCGGAAATGTACCGGGCGGTGCGGGCAGTTCTGCCTGAGGCGCGCTATCACGAGACCGCCAGAATGATTGTGGTGCAGCGGGAGGAAATTCCGCCAGATTTAGATCGTTTTATTTTGGTCTTGACCGCGGGAACAAGCGATATACCGGTGGCCGAAGAGGCGGCTGTTACGGCTCAAGCTATGGGGAACCGCGTAGAGAAAATTTATGATATTGGTGTTGCCGGCATTCATCGTTTATTCGCTCAGCAGGAGATCATTTCCCGGGCCAATGTGCTGATTGTCGTGGCGGGAATGGAAGGGGCGCTGGCAAGCGTCATTGGAGGAATGGTAGCCAAACCGGTTATCGCGGTGCCGACCAGTATAGGATATGGCGCCAACTTTGGCGGCTTGGCCGCGTTGCTCAGTATGCTCAATAGCTGCGCCGCCGGCGTAGCTGTCGTAAATATCGATAACGGTTTTGGCGCAGGCCGACTGGCAAGTATTATCAATAAGATGAGGTGAAACCTTTGCGGGCAGTATATTTGGATTGCTTTTCAGGCGTCAGCGGCAACATGCTGCTGGGGGCGCTGATTGATGTCGGAGTGCCGGAGCAGGCGCTGCGAGATGCTTTGACGGCCTTGCCGGTTTCCGGTTACGAAGTTGCTATATCACGAGTGGAAAAGTGCGGCATAAGCGCTGCATATGTCGATGTGAAGGTAGCGAAGCGGCAGCACCACCGCCATCTTCCGGATATTATCAAAATTATCGACAGAGCTTCGCTTAAGCCGGCGGTGAAGGAAAAAGCCAAGCAAGTGTTTCAAAAACTGGCTGAAGCCGAAGCGAAGGTGCATGGAACGACAGTAGAGAAGGTTCATTTTCATGAAGTTGGCGCAGTCGATGCCATTGTGGATGTGGTCGGAACGGTATTCGGCTTCGACTACCTAGGCGTAGAGCAGATATTTGTTTCCAAGCTCAATGTCGGCGGCGGCTTTGTCAGGTGCAGCCACGGCCTGATGTCTGTTCCGGCACCGGCTACGGTTGAGCTGTTAAAGGGGATACCCTATGCTTCCGGCGAAATTAAAAAGGAGCTTGTTACCCCTACCGGCGCAGCGCTGGTCGCTACGCTTGCCGCCGGTTTCGGTGCAATGCCGGAAGCGTTCAGGGATGAACGGATTGGCTACGGGGCCGGCACTTGGGATTTGGACATACCCAATGTGCTGCGGATGCATTTAGGCGTCATGGCGAAAGAAAACGGGCCTACGGGGACGCTGCTTGTCGAGGCCAATATCGATGATTTTAACCCGCAAAACTATGAATATGTGATGAATAAACTGTTTCAGGCGGGCGCGCTGGATGTTTGGCTCACGCCGATCATTATGAAAAAAGGCCGCCCCGGCATTCAGCTCAGCGCGCTTATTCCCGGTGACGGCGAATGCCTGCAGCGCATCGGCGGGATTATTATCAGAGAAACTACGACTCTGGGGGTGCGGAGTTATCCGGCCCAGCGGCTGGTGGCAGAAAGAAAATTTGTGCAGATCGAGTTGCCGTGGGGCAAGATCAATGTTAAGTTTGGCAAGTATGCGGGAGAGGTATGCAACATAGCGCCGGAATATGAAGACTGCCGCATGCTTGCCGAACAGCACGGCATACCGCTCAAGGCTGTGCAGCAGGCGGCGATGGCGGAAGCTTTAAAACTGCTGGGCTAACGATTTTACAAAACAGGTTTTGCGGAGGAGTTTGGGTGGCTAAATATTACGCCGTAAGAACCGGAAGGATTCCGGGAATATATAAGACTTGGGCGGAATGCAAGGAGCAGGTTGACGGATTTCCCGGGGCGCAGTTCAAAGCCTTCACCAGTGTGCAGGAGGCCGAGACATTTATGGCGGGCGATTTGGCCCGACGCGATGACGGAGATACTTCCGGCTGCCATATTTATGTTGACGGCAGCTTTAGTAAGAGTAAAGACCAGTATAGCTGGGCCTTTGCCGTTTATAAAGACGGTGCTTTGCTGTTTTCCGACAGCGGCGTAGGCAATAACCCTGATGCCGTTGCCATCCATAATGTAGCCGGTGAGCTGGCGGCTTCGATGCGGGCAGTTAAGTGGGCGGCCGAGCAAAATATTAAACCGGTTACACTGCACCATGATTATATGGGCATTGCGGCGTGGGCGACAGGCGAATGGAAGGCGAAAAATGCATTTACTAAGGCATATGTAAGATTTATTGCGCCCCATTTGTCATGGATCAAATTTAATAAGGTCAAAGGACACTCGGGCGTCACGGGCAATGAACTGGTCGATGAGCTTGCCCGTAAAGCATTGGAGACTGTCAGCAAACAGGATGTGTAAACCTCTTTTTTGTTTCCTGCAGGAAAAACTCGGAAAATGTCTAATATTATAAAGCCTCTTATTTACACAGCGCTTGCTACGAGGCATCTTTCGCAGGAAGGGAATTGAGCGTATGGCGCAATATGTGAATAAACGCATTTTTGTTAGCGATTTAACCCCTGGTTTGGAGATCGGCAAAGCGGTCGTTACCGAAGAAGGTACTGTGGTGCTCACCGAAGGCTCGATTTTAACACCATCGCTAATCGAACGTTTACGGCAGTGGGGTATTCTCACTGTGTATATCCGCAAGGAACAGGATACTGTTTCTGCGCCGGAATCCGGCGCGCCCAATATACAGCGTCTTTTCGCCGACCAATACGAGGGGATTGTGGCGGGCGTGCGGAAATCATTTGAAACCATGCGTTATTTCAAGGAAGTGCCCCTCGAGCAACTCAAGGAGTTGGCGGAGGCTTCGGTCGAAGTTTTGTCAGACGCTATAGGAGCGCTCAATCACCTTCAACTGGTAAAACGCCAGGATGATTATACCTACCGGCACTCGCTCAATGTGGCGGTTATTACCGGCGTATTAGGACGGTGGCTAGGGTATTACGGCATGGAGATGAAAAATTTAATCCTTGCCGGTTTGTTGCATGATGTTGGCAAAACGCAAATTCCGTTGGAAGTGCTGAACAAGCCGGGGAAGCTGTCGCCGGACGAGATGGAGCTTATGAAAAAGCACACCACCCGCGGGTATAATATGCTGAGGGAATTGCCAGGTATAACACAAGGCGTTTTATACGGTGTCCTGCAGCATCACGAGCGCATGGATGCCAGTGGTTATCCTATTGGCGTTCCCGGTGAAAAAATACATCCCTATGCCAAGATTATTGCTGTCGCCGATATTTATGACGCCATGACTAGCAATCGCGCCTATCAGAAAAGCGTTTCACCGTTTGATGTTGTTCAGATGCTGACACAGGAAATGTTCAATAAATTGGACCCGGAAATCTGTGCGGTATTCCTCAATAATGTTCGTGATTACTTTGTAGGCAATATCGTGGAATTAAGCGACGGGCGCAATGCCGAAGTGCTGTATATTGCCCAGTTTGTAGGGGCGCGGCCCATTGTTCGCACTGCCGATGGTGAATTTATAGACTTGGAAAAACGGAAGGATCTCACTATCGTTAATGTATTAAAAACATAAGTGCGCCGGTAACCGGCGCATTTTACGCATATACTAAAAAATGCATGTTTTCATTTTATGGAGGTTAATATGAAAGCTGTCGTATTACTGTCAGGGGGCCTTGATTCAACAGTATGCATGGCAGTGGCTCAGCAAGAAGGGTACGAACTCTTGCCAATCAGCTTCAATTATCAGCAGCGCCATCACCGGGAACTCCTATGCGCCAAACAGGTTGCCGCCTTTTATGGCGTAAGCAGGCATCTCATTATTGAAACCAATATGGGTGATATCGGCGGCAGTGCGCTGACCGACAGGGGCATTAGTATTCCGACGGGCGATGCTGGCAGGCGCGACATTCCTTCGACTTACGTGCCTGCACGCAATTTGATCTTTTTAAGTTATGCGCTCGGTTATGCCGAGGTCAGCGGCGCAGACCGCATTTATATTGGCGTCAACGCGTTGGACTATTCCGGCTATCCTGACTGTCGGCCTGAATTCATTCAGTTGTTTCAGCAACTGGCGGATTATGCGACCAAGGCTGCGGTACAGGACGGACGCCGCATCACAGTGGAAACTCCCTTGTTAAACCTAGGGAAAAAGGATATTGTTCTGCTGGGACACCGGTTAGGCGCACCGCTTGCGTTAACTACCAGTTGCTATCGGGGGGGCGAAAAGGCGTGCGGCGTCTGCGACAGTTGCCTGCTCAGGTTGAAGGGGTTTGCTGAGGCCGGGCTTGCAGACCCGATCAGTTACCATGTCTAGGAGGTTTGTTTGTGAAAGACGTTCAAAGCGTGCCCGACCATAGGGGAATTGCCATTCAAAAGGTGGGCGTCAATGATGTGCATCTGCCGCTGCTCATAAAAACAAAAGCCGGCTCCTTCCAGCCGGTGCTGGCGAAGATCAAGCTGACGGTAGACTTGCCGCAGGAATATAAAGGCACGCACATGAGCCGGTTTATTGAAGTGGTAAGCGATTGGAGCCAAAAACCCATATCCAACAAAGAAATGGGGCTAATCCTGCAGGATTTGATCGAGCGGCTCGATGCACGGCGCGCCACTATCGACATCGCGTTCAAATATTTTATTGAAAAAATTGCGCCGGTCAGTGGGCTGACCAGTTTGCTCGATCTGGACTGCGTATTTACCGGGACATTAACTAAAGGGAAACATCAGGAATTTGTGCTGGGGCTGGCAGTGCCGTTTACTTCGCTGTGCCCATGCAGTAAGGAGATTGCGCAATACGGCGCACACAATCAGCGCGGTCTTATGCGGGTAAAAATCAAGCATCAGCCAGGGAAGTACATTTGGATCGAAGATTTGGCCGCGCTTATGGAGGCGCAGGCCAGCTCGCCGGTATACCCGTTGCTGAAGCGCGAAGACGAGAAATATGTAACGGAAAAAGCTTATGAAAATCCTAAGTTTGTGGAAGACGTGCTGCGGGACTTGGTGCTGGCGCTGCGGGAGTTAAAAGGCGTGGAATGGTTTGAAGTCGAATGCGAGAACTATGAGTCGATCCATAATCACAGCGCTTATGCCGCACATGTGGAAAAACGCGCTGACCGGAGCTGAGGAATTTCCACGAAGATGGGTACATATGAATAAGCAAGAATTCACTAATGAGGTAAGCTATGAATTGGCCCAAACTGATGGCAGAATATCGCCTTGTCGCCGCCTGGCTGTCAAGCGCCGGCAGCGGTGACGCCGGTCATGACGCACTAAGAATTATTGCCGCAGTTTTGCGTGGATGTCAAACACCTGAAGCCGCTGTTCAGGCAGCGCTGCAAAGGACTTGCGGAGATATGCCGGATGCGGTGCACGGTATAATCGGCCGCTGGCAGCTATGCTTGCCCCGCGATCCTTTGCTGCTGGGTGAATTTTACGAGCGTACGGCATACGGCCGAAAAGCCTTGGGTTTATATTATACGCCGCCGGAAGCGGTAAACTTCATTTTGCGCCATACCGTGGCCAATTGTGACATAGTAGCCAACCCCGGGCTCAAAATACTGGACCCGGCTTGCGGCTGCGGTTATTTCTTGCTGGCGGCGTACGAGCTTCTCTGGCAGAAATACCGTGCAAACCGCGATGCCCTGGCTGCACTGTATCCGGACGAGGACTGGTCGGATGACGGCATTCACCGCCGCATTGTGTGCGAAAATCTGTGGGGTGCCGACATTGACCCTGTGGCAGCAGAGATTGCAGCGCTTGGGTTGTTTCTGAAACGTCCTCAGGCTAGTGCCTGCTTGCGCCCCCATATCGTGATTTGCGACAGTTTGCGGCGGATTAGCGATCTGGAGGCGGAAGCTGAGGATAAAGCCTTTTGGCGCAATCATTATGATTTTGTCATCGGCAACCCGCCGTATCTGTCTTTTG
>JAOACF010000110.1:0-1900 GCA_026417995.1 Negativicutes bacterium | reverse complement strand
GTCAGATGTGTATAAGAGACAGGTCTTTTGGCTTGCGCGGCAGCGCGCGCTTGGAGGCCGGGTACGCCGATTATCTGCGCGATGTATTTAAAGAATCGGCGGAGTATAAACTTAGCTATTATGTTTTATTTATGCAGCGAGGGATTGAATTGCTGGCGCCGGGCGGCAAACTAGGATTTATTGTACCCGACAGTTTTCTCCTGGGGCGCTATTTCTCCAAGATTAGGAAGTATATTCTCGATAATACCCGCATTGACGTTTTAGCCCACATTTCGTCACCGGTATTCAAGCGGGCGACTGTCGGCATGTCTGCCATCTGCATATTATCCCGGGAGGAAAATGCGGCTAAACGGGAGGAAGCTGTGATTCAAGTCTATAACGCTCAATCAGTGGAAGGAATGGAACAGGCTGAGCCCGTCTCCCGGTATCCACAGCGTTATTTTGCTTCACTGCCCCACTACCGGTTTCGTTTATTTTTTGATTTAGCGGCGAAAAACCTGGTGGATAAGCTTGAAGCCACAGGCAAGCCTCTTTCTAACTTTGCCAAAGGGCATACCGGAGTGAGGTCGCTTACCAGGCAGGCTGACCTAATCGCCAGCGCGCCCGGCGGGGCAACCTGGAAACCGGGACTGGTTTCAGGGAGTCAGGTTTACCGCTATGGCATTGATTATCAGGGACACTGGCTGAATATAGACCCCGGCAAGTTGTACAAAGGCGGATGGCAGTCAGAAATAATCGGACAACGCAAGATTCTCGTGCGGCAAACCGGGTTTTCCTTGACCGCAGCGATTGACGACCAAGGCTACTACCATCTAAATAATATTCACAGCTTTGTGCTGTGCAATGACGGCGTTTCGCTGGACTACTTGCTGCTTTTGCTGAATTCGCGGTTAATGGCGTTTTATTATCATGTGACTTCGGCGGAATACGGCCGGGCGATGGCGCAGACAGACATTGAAACGCTGGAACTGCTGCCGGTAAAAGTCCATCCGGAAATTAACCGGCAGGCTCCCGAATTAGTTGCGGCAATGACTGCCTTAACCAGACGGGAGCGAAAAGGGGAAGCCGATGCCGGGTACAAGGCTGCAGCTCTGAATGAATATCTTAACCAACTGGTGTATCGTATTTATGAACTTTGCGAAACAGAAGTCGAATATATCGAAAACTATGAACGAAAACTGGTCTGCCAGGATAATAACCGGCGGCGGAAGCAAACGCAAAAGCAACAAAGTTAACAAGGAGGAGCAAGATGAGGATGTTATGGGCTGACAGGGTGGCGGCGATGGAGAGCGCGGCAATTAAGCAGATACTGAAGACTACCCAACGTACGGATGTTATTTCGTTTGCAGGGGGACTGCCTGCCGCTTATTCTTTTCCGGTCGCTGAGTTATCCGCAGCGTTTACGGCCGTTTTGGCAGAGCAGGGGGCAGCCGCGCTGCAGTACGGAGTCACCGAAGGTTATGAACCTCTGCGGGAATGGGTGGCAAACCGCCTGAAACAGCAGCAGGTGAATTGCACGTCTGCCAATGTTCTGATTGCCAACGGGTCGCAACAAGTCATTGATTTAATTGCCAGGGCGGTCATTAATCCGGGGGACTATATTGCGTTGGAAAATCCGACTTATCTGGCTGCTCTGCAAGTATTTAAAGGCACCCAGGCCAAGTTTCTGCCCATTCCGTTAGACGACGGCGGAATGGATGTCGCTGCGCTGGAGAAAGCGGTCAGGCATACCCGGCCTAAACTGATATATGTGATCCCTACATTCCAAAACCCGACCGGTGTTACCATGGGGGTGGAGCGACGCTGCCAGTTGGCTCGCATTGCGGCTGAGTACGAAATCCCAGTGATCGAAGACAATCCTTACGGTGAGTTGCGTTACAGTGGTGCTGAACCTGTCTCT
>JAOACF010000109.1 GCA_026417995.1 Negativicutes bacterium | reverse complement strand
ATGTCACACCGATTACCATATCTCCCTGCCCCAGCACCGTTTTTTTCACACCGGTAAAAAACGCGGCAATATCGACGACTCGATTGCCCTGCTGGTTGGCGATATGCACTTTCGCTTCATATACCAATAGCGGCCCGGCCAAATCAGCCCCGGGCGAAGCATTGCAAATATTGCCCACCAGGGTAGCCCGGTTGCGCAGTTGATAGGAAGCCAGCGAATTGGCCGCCTGCACCAGTGCGGGATAGTGTTCCTTGATGAGCGCTGATTCTGCAATCTCATTGACGGTAACCGAAGCGCCGATAAACAGCCCGTCTTCTTGATACCCGAGACGTTTTGTTTCGGGTATTTTTTTAATATCCAAGACATGATCAGGCATCTCGGCGTTACGGCGCAACATGACCATCAAGTCAGTGCCGCCCGCAAGAATTTTTGTGCCGGCGTTTTGCTGCAAGTATGCTAAAGCGTCTCCCAGGTTTTCTGGTCTCACATACTGAAATTTGCTTAACATAACCAAACCTCCTTGCATTGTAGCTATAGGCCACTACGTATTAAATCAAGGACTTGCTGTGGGGTGCTTTTATGTTTTACTTCTCTGTTTTTTCAGTAAAATCCTACAAAAAACTTTTGTTAATTATATACAATTATCTTTACTTTTAAGTGTGTTGATTTTGTGTGTTTTTTACATATCTATATCCGAGCATGTTTCTGTATAATAATTGTCCGGAAAAATAAAGCAGCAAAAGACCCCTGTGAGCGTTGGCAGAAAGAAGCTGCCTCATTCCTCCGTTATAAAAAATGCTCGCCGCAGTTTGGCTAATCATACTCGACAGTAGGACATCACGAAACTTTATCGAATAATAGAAAATTAGTCGATTACCAACCTGTGAGGTGATAGCTTATCCCGATTCAAGGAGCAGAACTTTACTCTTTTATCGCTATTGTTGCACTTATGATCGTTTCACCCGGAGCCAATCAAGTTTTGGTGCTGCAATCCGGGATGCTCTTGGGGCATCGGGCGGCCGCTTACAATGTGCTGGGCGTTGCCAGCTCCATGTTGATCCACGCGCTGCTGGCCGGCGGCGGCGTGTCGCTTCTGATCATGCAGTCCCCAGGATTACTTAACTCTGTCAAGGGCATCGGTGCCGCCTATATAGTGTATTTATCCGCCCAAAGTATCGTCAGCGCCTACCGGCTGTACAACCAAAAACGCAGCAATACGGCACAGCCTGAAGCGTGCGAATCGGGAGAGGAGCCCGTTTCGGTTTCTTTTAAAAAAGGCTTTATTTCGAATATCTTCAATGTTCAAACTTCATTTATTTTTTTATCGATATTCCCGCAATATATGAATCCGCAATCCGGACTGTTTTTTCAATCCTTTTTCCTTACCGGTATTTTTATCGCCTTGCTGCTAATCTGGTACTCCCTGCTAATCTCCCTTATAACCACGGTTCGCGAGCATCTTTTGCAGCCAAGACTGCAAGTAGCCATCAAACTGACGACCGGCATCCTGCTCTTGGCGATGGGAATTAAGATATTTGTCCGGTAAACTCCGCTAAAATGCATAAAAGTCTGCCAAATAAAAAAGAGAGGTTCTTAGCCGAATCTCTCTTTTTTATTTGCCAAATTACCATTAAAACCAAAGAAACAAGCCGAACCAGCCACAGAATAAATCTTCCTCAGGTTTAAGGAATAATCAGCGTTGCCCCTTGTGTTGCCCGGGCTTCAGCCGCTTGGTGCACCGCGACAATATCCGCAAGTTTAAACCTGGCGCCGATACTGGCCTTCACGCTTCCGGCGCCAATGGCGGCAAACAGGTCGGCGGCATTTTCGCGGAATACCGCTGGGTCCGCGTTGTGAGGAAAGACCGACGGTCTGGTGAGAAACAGGCAGCCTTTTTTGTTAAGAAGTTCGGGTTCGATGGCCGGCGCCGGACCGGAAGCGGCGCCAAATACGACAACAAGCCCAAACGGGGCGGCGCAGTCGAGTGATTTAAGGAATGTATCCTTGCCGACGGAATCGTAGACAACGTTGGCTTTTTTGCCGCCGGTCGCCGCCAGCACCGCCTGCGGCCAGTCTGCCTGCGAATAATCAATTGCCACATCCGCGCCAGCCGCTTTAGCAACGGCGCACTTTTCCGGCGAGCCGGCCGTGCCGATGACAAAGGCGCCTAACGCCTTTGCCCATTGACAAAGAATTTGGCCAACGCCCCCGGCTGCGGCATGAATTAATACAATTTCGCCCGCCTTGACCGGATGTGTCTTTTTCAGCAAATATTGCGCCGTCATGCCTTTAAAGAAAAGCGCGGCCGCCTGCTCATCCGACACTTCGACCGGAATGCTGACCAGCCGCTCCGCAGCAACATTGCGATAGTCGGCATAAGCCCCCAAACCGGCATTCATATAGGCGACCCGGTCACCCGGCTTAAATTGGTCAACGCCGGGGCCGACCGCTTCAACAACGCCAACCGCTTCATGCCCCAAGCCGGTTGGCAGCGGCAGCGGGTAAACGCCTTTGCGCTGATAGATATCAATGAAGTTAAAGCCTATAGCCGTCTGACGCAGTTGCACCTCCCCGGCGGCTGGCGCAGGCAGCTCTGCGGCGACAACCTTCATCTTCTCGGCTGGACCAAACTCAGTGATAATGACCTTGCGAGCTATTTTCATTATATCCCTCTTTTTTGTCAAAACTTTGATTAAGTTTAGTTTGTTTATTCGACGGCATGATAATAACTATCCTGCTTAAATATCTAAAGGCTAGGCATTCTTGTACAATGCACCAAAAAAGTCGCTATGATACAAATCACGTCAGCTTAAAAAAATTCGGCTCATTATTGTTTAACCCCGTAGATAACATTTAGCGGCTTTATGCGAGTAAATGCAGCTGTTCCTGCATCCCCCTTTTTCTCGCGCAGCTAAAGTATTCTTGTTTCCGTCAAACAAAAATCAAACATAATCTGAACACTATTGGAGAGGTTATTTATGCTACACAAATTCAACTTCAAATTCTGCCGTTTCCGCATCCGCGCAATCATCGACAATAGCGCGCACAAGGCTAATCTGCCTGTCCAGCATACCCTTATCGCCGCTTACCATTGCCACTCCGATCTCGGCCCGTTGCCAAGTATCCTGAAAGTCAGTTTCAGCTACCGACGCGTTGATGCGCGAACTAATTTTTTGCATAATGCTTTTGACAATGCGCCGCTTTTCTTTAAGCGAAGCAACATGCGGCATGAACAATTTAATTGCGCATACAGCTACATGCATATTAGCCACCCACGACCTGGACATAAACTTGCCGCCGACGCGGACCGTCAAATTCGCATAAATAAATACTCTGCCAAGTACCCAGCACAAGCGCATGATTGGCTACCGGTAGCGTAAGCGAACACCCTACCAGCGAGCTCTTAACGTGGGCGGGAGAATTTCCTTCGCGGTGACGGAATGGGAGCTTGGGAACCATTTGGTTAAGCGCCGCCAGCATATCAGCAATAACATCCGGATCTGCATTCTCATTGACAGTCACCCCCGCCGTCGTATGGGGGACAAAAACCTGGCAAATGCCATCCTTGATTGAACCATGACGGACAATCTCGCTTATTTTTTTGGTAATATCCAAAAAGCCCTCGCGGGGAGTATCAAGAAAAAACTGATCCAACCCTATCATCCTTCCATCCGATTTCGCCCACCATCGCTTTGCTTATTCTGCCCTGCGGCTTATCCATAAGTGCGTTAAAGGCATTTTATTGTCTGGTTTATATACATGCTTCAAGAGTCGCTGCACTAAATACCGATTTAAGTGTTTGCAACAAATTCTTTAACTAATTTTGACACATCGCTTTTTCTCTCTAGCGGCAACATGTGCGTTTCATTTTTAAATATTTGCAGCTTTGCCCCTTTAATAGCATCTGCCGTCGCTTTAAACTCGTCAATGCCAAAAAACTGGTCTAGCGTCCCACCGATAACGAGCGTTTTTGCCTGTATGACGTTTAAGCAGGCAAAATTTCGCCGTACATCTTCGCTGAAAATCCCTGTCAAACTGTTTATAATGGCATCACTGGACTTTAATCCCCGTAAAATATCTTCTTTATTTTTCCAGATGAAAAATCTTGCCAATAGGTTTAACCAGGGCCGGCGAAATAAAAGGCTATATTCCTTAATCAACGCATAAAAATTCTCTTGCTTTGCCAATTCCAGCATGCGGTTGACTTTTCGCTCTCCGTTGGCCGAAAACCGGTGTGCGGTGATTAATAATACCAGTTTTTCCGTCAGTTCCGGATACTTTGCTGCAAACCGGATAGCTACAAAGCCGCCAAAGGAAATCCCCACGATTATTGCCGTCCCGATCTCAGTCTTTATTATCCGTGCGAAATCGTCCGTTATCTGGTTTAAGCTATAATCCTTTGCCGGCTGTTCTTCATAGCCAAATATATAGTAAGTATATCCCTGCGGCACATATTGCCGCACAGCATTCAGGTAATTCTTTATGCTTGACTTGGTCAAACTTGTTAAAAGAGCGCTTCCCCCATAAAAAAAGACCATAGTCCGGGGACCGGCCCCACCTTTGATATAAGGTATTTTATGCAAAAACAAGCCTGTCTCCCAAGTCATTTCCAGCCCTCCAACCCGGGACAGGTGGACAGGTTTGCTGTCCCGGTCTCGGGCGTCTTTTCCCAATCAGATCCTATCAAGCGGCCGTATACCAGCATTCGCAGCCTTCTCAGCTTCTCATCTGAAGCGCCTTGGCAATCACCGATTGCACTACAGGATAACATCAAGTTCCCGCAGGATTTTTTATGTGACACTCTGTGCCGGTATTGGCGCCTGTATGTATCTGAATATCTTCAATAGTTGAGCAGCATTTTCTAATAGCAACATGCTCAATTATTTCTGCTTCAGTTACATTTTTGCAATAGCAAACTATCGGCGAATCCACTCTAGCCACCTCTTTTCTTTCTTACCGTCAATTCCTTTCATTACTCGCAATATGTGGTCTTGTTTTTCCCTCGCTTCATTACAAATTTTTATTGCATCAATGCCAAAGCGATATCTTTTTAATCAATAACCTTTTTGAGTTTTTCAATATCTTTGATTTTTACGGACGAACGATAAAAATCAATCAAGCCTTCGTCGCGCATTCGCCCCATTTCCCGCGATAGCGCGGTACGGGAAACATTAAGAAAATCAGCCAGGTCGTTGCGTTTTAGGGACATGACGAAAGTCTTTTTTCCCATGAGCTTATACTGCTCGAGGAGGTAGGTCGCAATCTTGGCGCGCATGCTTTTGATTGTAAGGTATTCGACTTTCCGGTTGAGCATTAGCGCCTTTTCCGACACGATCAACAGCATGTTTCTGACCATTTGTTGATGCCCGTTGCAGGCATGAGCGCACGTGCCGGTAATTTTCTGCGGCGGGAGAAAGACAACTGAACACTCGGTCTGGGCACAAACGGACGCTGGCCAGGAATTGCGCGACGAAAAAGCGATCATTTCTCCAAACATATCGCCCGCCTGCAAAATAGTCATGACTACTCTGGCGCCGGCAACATTCTCTTTAATCACCGCCGCTTCGCCGGTGAGCAGAATACCCAGGCCGACAAACGGTTCGCCCTCGATGGTAATATAGCTGTTTTTGGGGTGAACAGACATTTTGGGCTGAAGACAGTCAAACATGACCGCCAATGTATCGGGCGCAATACCGGCAAACAACGGCGAAGCCGCCAGCGCCTTCGTCATAGTATTATTCAAAATAGTCTCCGCCTCGTTTTTTTGGTAGCCATGGCTACCGATTTTTTATTTATATTGTAATACAATGAATTTGGAAAAAACAAGCACCGAAATAAGGAGGGACTAAGATGCTGCGAAAAATGGTAAGTATTGACGAAGAAAAATGTAATGGCTGCGGGCTTTGCATAAAGGCTTGCCATGAGGGAGCCCTTCAGTTAATAGACGGAAAAGCCAAATTAATATCCGATTCTTACTGCGACGGCCTTGGGGCATGTTTGCCTGATTGCCCGACAGGGGCCATTACCATAATCGAACGGGAAGCTGCTCCTTTTGACGAAGAAGCGGTCAAAAGACATCTAGCAAATATAAACTCTCAGGCCAAACCGGCAGAACTGCCGTGCGGCTGTCCGGGCACCCATGCAAAGATGATTGCCCGGCAGACTGCACCTAAACCCAGCGAAGTCAAATCGCATGGATCGGAGCTGCGTCAGTGGCCGTGTCAGTTAAAACTTGTACCGGTGAACGCCCCCTATTTTGACAACGCCCACCTGTTGGTGGCGGCCGACTGTACGGCTTTCGCCTACGCCAACCTGCATGCCGATTTTATGCGCAATAAAATTACCTTGATTGGCTGCCCCAAACTGGATGGCGTCAACTATGCCGACAAACTGACAGAAATACTAAAGACGCACGAAATCAAGAGCGTCACGGTGGTCAGGATGGAGGTGCCCTGTTGCGGCGGACTGGCCCATGCAGTAACCGAGGCGCTAAGCAGGAGCGGCAAAATGATCCCCTGGCGGATCGTTGTCATCGGCACTGACGGCACTATCCGCGAAGACTAATGAATTAGCTTTATATTAGCAAATCAAATAAACAGGAGGGTAATCAAATGAGTGAAATGTTTTGTTTCCAATGCGAACAAACAGCAGGCGGCAAAGGATGTACCAAGATAGGAGTCTGCGGCAAAAACCCGGAAGTCGCCAACAAGCAGGATGAATTGACCGGCGCACTGATCGGGCTGGCCCGCGCCGCAGCGAAAAATGCGCCCGGCAAGGCGGCCGACCAACTGATGATGCAAGGGCTGTTCGCCACCGTGACCAACGTCAATTTCGACGCAGCCCGCATCGACGAACTGATTAAGCTGGTGCAGGCCGAAAAGTTGAAATTGGACAGCGACGCCAAGGATTTCCCCGCTCAAGACCTCTGGGCCGGCAATGAAGACATTGTTTCGCTACGTTCGACACTGCTGCTCGGACTGCGCGGGATGGCGGCCTATGCCTGGCATGCCTCCGTACTCGGCAAAGAAGATGCCGAGGTGACCGCTTGGTTTTACAAAGGCATGCGCGCTCTGGGCGAAGACCACAGTGCTGAGGAATGGCTGGGCCTCCTGATGGAATTCGGCAACATCAACCTCAAATGCATGGCTCTTTTAGACGAAGCCAACACCTCCGCCTATGGCCATCCCGTTCCTACCACCGTACCCACGATGGTCGAAAAGGGTCCGTTCATCGTCATCAGCGGGCACGACCTGCATGACCTGAAGCAACTCTTAGAGCAAACAGACGGCAAAGGCATCAATATTTACACCCATGGCGAAATGCTGCCCGCCCATGCTTATCCGGAATTGAAAAAGCATCCGCACCTCAAGGGCAACTTTGGTACCGCCTGGCAAAATCAACAGAAAGAATTTGACAACATACCCGGGCCCATCCTGTTCACCACCAACTGCCTGATGCCGCCGCGTCCTTCCTACGCCGACCGCGTTTTCACCACTGATGTTGTCGGCTATCCCGGACTGCAGCACATCGCCGCCGTCAACGGGAAAAAGGACTTTACCCCGGTCATCAACAAAGCGCTGGAACTTGGCGGCTGGAATGAAGACCAAAAATTCACCGGCATCAACGGTGGCGCCCAGCTGACCACCGGCTTCGCCCGCAACACCGTTATGGGAGTTGCCGGTACGGTGATTGATGCCGTCAAAGCAGGAGCCATCAAGCACTTCTTCCTGGTCGGCGGCTGCGATGGTGCCAAGCCAGGCCGCAACTACTACACTCGCTTTGTGGAACAAACGCCCAAAGATACCGTTGTCCTGACCCTGGCCTGCGGCAAATACCGCTTCAACGACCTCAATATTGGTGAAATCGGCGGCATTCCCCGCCTTCTCGACATGGGACAGTGCAACGACGCTTACTCAGCTATCCAGGTTGCCGTAGCATTGGCCGACGCCTTCAACTGCAGCGTTAACGAACTGCCGCTGACCCTGGTGCTCTCCTGGTACGAGCAAAAAGCGGTGTGCATCCTGCTCACCCTCCTGGCCCTGGGCATCAAAAACATTTATATCGGACCGTCCCTGCCGGCCTTCCTGTCCGGCAACATCCTCAATATCCTGGTAGAAAAATTCAACCTGCATCCCATCACTACCCCGGAAGAAGACCTCAAAGCCATCCTTGGTTAATATGTCAAAGAAAAGTACCCGCATCAAAGAGCCGGGTACTTTTCTAATTTTTTCACGCTTAAGTATGCCAAGCAATATGAGGCGGAAGGAGTCGCATAAGCAGTCCAATATGTTATGAATAATCATTCTGTGTCAGACAATAATAATAGCTGAAGGAGGGATTTCATGGCTCTAATAAGTAACCCTTTTATTGCGAATGTCAACAAGCAACTATCCTCAGAAGAACTTGTCCAAGCGCTTCGTGCCGACATCGTAGGAGAATATGAAGCGATCATTAGTTACGAAGCACATGCAACGGCAACGCAGGATCAACGCGTAAAACAAGCCCTATATAAGATAGCTGACGATGAACGTAAGCATGTTGGACAATTAGAAGAGCTCCTCACTCTGCTTAACCCAAAAGAAGGCCAATTAATTCAGCAGGGAAAACTAGTCATCCAGCAGCAAACTCAAAATATGGGTCAAGCCAGTCTGTCAGGGTCAAACACTCCCAACCCGTTTGCGCAATAACGTTTGAAAGCCCAGCAAAAACCAATTTTGCTGGGCTTTTTCTCAAATGCGGGGACAGGTTTCAAGTTTTCCCCAAACCCGTGTTGACGAAGCCTCCTTGTTCGCGCTATCTGGCGTATATTAACACCATCAATTTCTTTACTCGCAGTATGTGGTCTTTTTTCCCCCTCGTTACATCGTTATTCTCTTCTCTTAAAAGCTGTACAAATCGCCTAATAGCTTCATTAGATTTAGACGAGAATATGTTTAAGGCATATTCTGTATCCAGCAACTGAAGCAGCGTCCCTGTCCC
>JAOACF010000108.1 GCA_026417995.1 Negativicutes bacterium | reverse complement strand
AGATGTGTATAAGAGACAGGGGCAAGCATACGTTGCGTCGCTTGTTGACAGTCTGATGGGAATGCTTAGCTATATGATCGGGCTGGTTATTACCCCTGTTTTGGCATTTTATCTCCTAAATGATTGGTATGAAATTAAAGAAGAATTGTTATTGCTCCTACCGGTCCGATGGCGTCATGAAATTATCCTGATCGTAAAAGACATAGACAAAGTACTTAGCGGGGTTATTCGTGGACAGGTAACTGTGGCGATCATTGTGGGAATATTGGTTAGTATAGGACTTTATCTGCTTGATGTAAAATATGCGGTGCTGATCGGCATATTGGCCGGTATGCTTGACCTGATTCCCTATTTTGGTGCGGTTATCGGGGCTACGCCGGCGGTCACGCTGGCGCTACTGGAATCGCCGTATTTGGCAGTGAAAGTGGCACTGCTGTTTTTCTTAATCCACCAACTGGAAGGAACTGTTATTGGACCGAAGATACTAGGCGAAAGCGTTGGCCTTCATCCGCTTTCGGTCATTTTTTTTGTTTTTGTCGGTAGCGAGCTGGGGGGACTTTCCGGTATGCTACTCGGCGTGCCTGCAGCGGCGGTGGCAAAGGTGCTGCTGCGGCATATCGTAAAAGCTTTGGTATAATCACCATTTATTGACATTATAGTCTAAATTATGTATAATGCCAGCAGAAGTTCCGCATATTTGAGGGGGTTGTTTACGTGACAGGAAATGAACTGCGCGAAAAATACCTGCAGTTTTTTGCAAGTAAAGATCATCTGGTTTTACCAAGCTATTCGCTAATTCCGGAAAACGATCCGACTTTGCTGTTAATCGGCGCCGGCATGGCGCCGTTCAAGCCTTTTTTTACGGGAAAAATGAAACCGCCTCATCCGCGGATTGCAACCAGTCAGAAATGTATTCGGACTGGTGACATTGAAAATGTTGGCCGTACGGCAAGACACCATACTTTTTTTGAAATGCTTGGCAATTTCTCATTTGGCGACTATTTCAAAAAAGAGGCTATTGCCTGGGCTTGGGAGTTCTTGACCGACTGGCTGAAGCTTCCTGCGGACAAACTCTGGATTACCATTCATACTGGCGATGATGAAGCGTACGAAATTTGGCGCAATGATATCGGCATTCCGCATGAACGGATTGTCCGGCTTGAAGATAATTTCTGGGAGATTGGCCCGGGGCCCTGCGGTCCATGCTCGGAGATACATATTGATTTGGGGGAAGAGCGGGGATGCGGACGACCCGACTGTGCCGTGGGCTGCAACTGCGACCGGTACCTAGAAATTTGGAATCTGGTATTTACCCAGTTTGACCGTGACGAAGCAGGCAATTATACACCGCTTGCCAAGAAGAATATTGATACCGGCGCCGGCCTGGAGCGCATCGCCTCGGTAATGCAGAATAAGCGGTCAAATTTTGAGACAGATCTGTTATTCCCGATTATCGAGCATATGTCCAAGGTTGCTGGCGTAGCTTATGGCCAATCGGCTAAAACCGACGTATCGCTCAAGGTGATTGCCGACCACGGCCGATCCATGGTCGTAATGATTAGTGACGGCGTTCTTCCCGCCAATGAGGGACGCGGCTATGTGTTGCGGCGCATTCTGCGGCGTGCTGTTCGGCACGGGCGCTTAATGGGCGTGGAAAAACCATTCTTAACCGGTATTGTAGATGTTGTCGCCGAAATCTTTGCGAAACCTTATCCCGATATTTCCGAAAGAAAAGAGTACATTAAAAAGATTATCGCCCTAGAAGAAGAGCGGTTCAGTGAAACGCTGGTACAGGGCATGGAACTCCTTACTCAGCACATTGAGCAACTGAAAGGCGAAAAGAAAACCGTCCTGGACGGCTTGACGGCGTTTAAACTTTACGATACTTATGGTTTCCCTTGGGAACTTACGTTGGAAATCCTGGAAGAGCATGGCATGAATCTGGATAAGGCCGAACTTGACAGAGCCATGGCCGAACAGCGTGAACGGGCGCGGGCCGCCCGTCAGGAAAGCGAAGAGAGAGTGATCGTTCCTGACCTTTCGGGTCTGGCGCTTGAGGAGCTGGCTTACGACCCTACGGCTGAACGGGCGAAAATCGCAGTTGTGCTAAAAGATGGCAAAGTTGTACCGCTGGCGAGCGAGGGCGAGGAAGTCGCCATCATCTTAAACGTTACGCCCTTTTACGCAGAGGGTGGCGGTCAGGTTGGCGACACCGGAGTGATTACCGGTGCGTCCGGGCAGTTCCATGTGAAAAATACCTGCAAGCTACCTGACGGTACGATCTATCATCTTGGCGTAATCACCCAGGGCGTTATCGAGCAAAATGAGGGCGTAACCCTGTCAGTTGACAACGACCGTAAGGCGGATATTCGCCGCAACCATACGGCCACCCATCTCTTGCATGCGGCGTTGAAAAAAATTTTGGGAACACATGCCAACCAAGCGGGCTCCTATGTGGGGCCAGACCGGCTGCGCTTTGACTTTTCTCATTTCGCGGCCGTTACTCCGGAGGAATTGGCAGCGGTCGAGGCAGCGGTGAATGACATAATTCTTGCCAACCAGCCGGTTGCCGTAATTGAAACAACCCAGGAAATTGCTAAAGAAATGGGGGCTATGGCGCTCTTCGGCGAAAAATATGGCGAGCGTGTGCGTGTAATTATCATCGGCGATGAGAGCAAGGAACTTTGCGGCGGTGCGCATGTAAACAATACAGCGGAAATCGGCCTGTTTAAGATTGTCAGCGAGGCCGGCATCGGCGCCGGCATCAGACGGATTGAAGCCGTGACCGGAAAAGGCGCTTTGCAGTATATTAAGGAACAGGAAGCAATTTTGTCTGCCGCCGCTACAGCTTTGAAAACGCGGCCGGAAGAAGTCCCGGCCAAAGTTGAGGGGCTGTTGGTTCATCTAAAAGAGATGGAAAAAGAAATAGCTGCGCTCAATACCAAGCTGGCTAAAAGTGCGGTAAACGAACTCCTAGAAAATAAGATGGAATTTGGCGGTGTGGATATTATCGCCGGCCAGGTTGAAGCTACTGATATGGATACGTTGCGGCAAACGGCGGATATGCTGCGCGACCGTCTGGATGTCGGCATTGTTTTCCTGGGCGCAGTCAACCAGGATAAAGTAAATTTTGTAGCCATGGCTACAAGCAGCGCAGTCGCCAAAGGCATTCACGCCGGCAACATAGTCAAGGAGGCTGCCAAAGTCGCAGGCGGCGGCGGAGGAGGCAGGCCTGAGATGGCGCAGGCCGGCGGCCGCGATACGGCTAAAATAACTGAGGCTATTCAGGCGGCAATTGAGGTTGCCAAAAAACAGATAAAATAAGGGACAGAACAGGGGCGGCTATTCCGCCCTTACCCTATTTTACGGAAATGACTGATAGGAAAAAAATAGTGAAAGCAGAATATAATGGTATAGGTACGGAGATACTAGCGAGGAGGAGGATGGATCATGGCTAACCTGTCTGAGCAAACAGTGATGTACCGCGTTGACAATGAGGACAAAGACTCGGCCGCTTCGATTATAAACGCCGTGTACCAGTCGCTCAGGGAGAAAGGATATAATCCGATCAATCAGATAGTAGGGTATCTGCTCTCAGGTGATCCAACCTACATAACGAGTTATAACAATGCCCGCGGACTGATCCGGAAGCTTGAGCGCGATGAACTGCTAGAAGAACTGGTCAGGGCTTATCTGAAAGATAAGTAATGAACTATAGCATATTGGGTTATACAGGCATGCGCGTATCCCGCCTTTGCTTCGGAGCACTTACCATTGGACCGCTGCAAGCCAATTTGCCTCTGCAGGATGGCGTACGGGTCATCGCCGCCGCCTTCGAAGCAGGGGTTAATTTTATTGACACGGCTGAACTTTATAAAACATATCCCTATCTTCGCGAAGTGCTCAAGAAGATACCATCGCATGAACTGATTATTGCCTCCAAGTCGTATGCTTATACCTATGACGGCATGAAACAAAGTGTAGAGTCTGCCTGTCGTGAAATTGGCCGGGACTATATTGATATTTTTATGCTGCATGAGCAAGAATCCCGACACACACTCAAAGGACACGCTGAAGCGCTGGCCTATCTTGCCGACGCCAAAAAACAAGGACTAATTCGGGCGGCGGGAGTTTCCACTCATACTGTCGAAGTAACGCTGGCGGCTGCCCGGATGAATGAAATTGATGTTATTCATCCGATACTCAATATGGCAGGAATTGGCATCGTGGATGGTAGCCGGGAGGATATGCTTGCCGCCATTCGTCTGGCGTACGCGCAGGGTAAAGGTATCTATACCATGAAAGCGCTGGGCGGCGGACACTTATCCCGGGTATCCGGCGAGGCATTGGCCTGGATTTTGGCGCAGCCGGAAATTCACTCTGTCGCAGTAGGCATGCAGCATCTGGACGAGGTGCGGGTTAATAGCCGTCTGTTTAGTGGGTATCCGGTTGCAGCAGGTCTCATGTCTGCGGTACAAGAGCGTGAGAAGAGGCTGCTGGTTGAGGAATGGTGCCAGGGATGCGGTATATGCGCTGAAAAATGTCCGGCTCAGGCGATCCGCATCGTGAATCAGCGGGCGGTCGTTAGCGGTAAGTGTATGCTCTGCGGTTATTGCGGGGCGCATTGCCCAGAGTTTTGCCTAAAAATGATTTGATATTCTGGGGGTTATATGCGCATACTAGGGCTTGATGTCGGGGACAAAACAATTGGCGTAGCTGTCAGCGATGCCTTGCAGATAACGGCGCAGGCACTGGAGGTTATTCGTAGAACTTCTCTGGCGCGAGATATTGAACGCCTGCGGCAAATCATCATGGAGCATGAAGTCAGCACCGTCGTTGTTGGCTTGCCGAAGAACATGAATGGAACAGTCGGTCCGCGCGGCGAACTGGCGCAGCGATTTGCCCACTGCTTGGCGGCAACCTTTCCGGAGTTGCAAATCGCTTTCTGGGATGAACGCCTCTCAACGGTAGCTTCGGAAAAACTGCTTGTCGCTGCAGACGTCAGCCGGGCTAAGCGCAAACAAGTAATTGACAAAATGGCGGCGGCCATCATTCTGCAGGGCTTCCTTGATGCCCAAAAGCGCCGGTAATTTCCTTGACAGGCTATTTTTTCTAGGATAAAATTACATTACATTGAAAAAATGGGGTGATATCCGTGTCCGATTTCGAAAAAGACAATCTTGATGAAATGGACGAAGACCTGGTCGTCGTCATGACTGATGAAGAAGGTAATGAATATTATTACCGTGAGGAGCTGATTATCCCGGTCGGCGAGAAGCGGTTTGCTATTCTTTCTCCAATCAATGTTGACGAAGATGAGTGCGAGTGTCACAATTCGGCTTGCGATTGCTCGGAAGAAACCGATGTTTTCATTGCCCGGATTGATAATGACGAAAATGGTGAAGAGATCTATGTGGATCCTACCGATGAAGAATTTGAGCAGGTTCTCAAGGCTTATGACGAAATGGTAGCTGATGACGAATTTGAAGCCTAAAACGGGCTTCTCTTTTTTTTTGCGCTATCTTTGTGTATAATAAATAGGTATAATTTAGATCCTGAATTAAAGTGAGGTGATTCCGGTGTTGCTTAACCGACAGGCCATAAAAAAATGGCATCTGCTAACTTTCCTCACCCTATTTCTGCTTGCCGTAGTTGTCTTCGGCGTGGTAGTTGCGCGGCCGGCGGCAATGACGCCCGGAACCCCTGTCATAATAACCGTCGAGCCGGGTATGACTGCTCAAGAGATTGGCGAACTTCTATACGTCCGGGGACTGATTAAAAATGTGCTGGTGTTCCGGGTTGTAGCTAAAATCGAAGGACTTGAAAATTCGTTGCAGGCGGGTGAGTATCAAATCACGTCCGATATGCCTGTCCAAAAGATCGTAGGCATGCTGGCGCGGGGTGAAACTGTCTATCGCTTGCTGATTATTCCAGAAGGCTATACTGTTAACCAGATTGCCGAACTGATTGAGAGCAATAAGCTCGGTAGCGCTGCTAAATTTAAGGCGTTGGCGAAAAATTATGCCCCGTATTCCTACATGGAAACAAACCGGCCGGTTATCTATAAAGCCGAAGGTTTTTTATTCCCAGATACCTACCGTGTTAGTGCAGGAATAACCGAAGAACAATTGCTGGCTATGCTTGTCGCCCAGTTTGATAAGCAATTGACGGCAGAGATGCGCGACAAAATAAACCAGCGGGGATTAACGCTGCGCGAGACCATTATTTTAGCGTCACTTGTGGAAAAAGAGGCGCGGGTTGATACCGACCGCCCCTTAATTGCCGGTGCTTTCTTAAACCGGCTCAAGAAAGATATGCCGCTACAGTCATGCGCTACCATTCAGTATATCCTGGGGGTTCCGAAGCCGGAGCTGACGATCAAAGACACGGAAATACCGTCGCCCTACAATACGTATCAAAATTTGGGGCTGCCGCCTGGGCCTGTTGCCAATCCGGGGATGGCTGCCATCCGAGCGGTCTTGGATCCGGCGGAGACAAATTTTCTCTACTTTGTCGCCGATAAGAATGGAGCGCATATTTTTAGCGAAACCTATGAACAGCATTTAGCGGCGATTGAACGGGTGAGATAGTTGGAAGAAGTAATCCGGGGTCTTCTTATGGAGATGGAACTATATGCAAATAAAAACAATGTTCCGATCATCGGGCATGACGCTTCCCGCACACTGATAGAGGTTGTTCAGGCGAAACAACCTCTATTCATATTGGAGATAGGAGCGGCGATCGGTTATTCGGCTATTTTGCTTGCCAGCCAAGCTCCGCAGGCCCGTTTGATCACGATCGAGAAGGATAGAGAGCGGGCGAAAGAGGCCGAGACATTTATTTCACAGGCCGGACTTAAAGAACGGGTTTCCTTGCTTGCCGGCGATGCGGGGGAAATCCTGCCTAAGTTAAACGGCCCGTTTGACTTCGTCTTCATTGACGCCGCCAAAGGGCAGTACCTCGATTACCTAACTAAAATACTGGACAAGCTGCAGCCAGGGGCGGTTGTCGTTGCTGATAACGTACTCTTCAGAGGAATGGTCGAAAACAACATTGTACCGCGCCGTTTTCGTACCATTATCAGACGCCTGAAAGCCTATCTTGAGTTTGTCGAGACAAGCGGCCGCTTCGAAACGGCAGTTCTGCCGATTGGAGACGGGCTGGCTATATCTTATTTCAAAGGGTGAGACAATGCATAATCGACCGGAACTGCTGGCACCCGCCGGCAATTTTGAAAAGCTTCAGGTGGCACTAATATATGGCGCCGATGCGGTCTATATGGGCGGTAAATCATTTGGTCTTCGCGCCTTTAGCGACAACTTTACCAACGAAGAATTAAAGGAAGCGATTGCCTATACCCACAGTTTAGGGAAAAAAGCGTATATTACTGCCAACATTTTTCCGCATAATGATGACTTGGCCGAACTGCCCGACTATATCCGCTATTTGGCGGAAATCGGCGCGGACGCGGTCATTCTCTCTGATGTAGGGGTATACCGGATTGTTCGCCAGGTTGCTCCCGAACTTCCCATCCATATCAGCACGCAGGCCAATAATACCAACTGGTCGTCAGTGTTGTTCTGGCAGGAAGCAGGTGCCGAGCGCGTTGTGCTCGCCAGAGAGCTTTCTATGGCGGAAATCCGTGCAATCCGGGCTAAGACAAACATTGAGCTTGAGGCTTTCATCCACGGCGCAACCTGCATGTCCTATTCAGGTCGCTGCCTCCTGAGCAACTACCTGACCGGGCGGGATGCTAACCGGGGAGAGTGCACGCAGCCTTGCCGTTGGAGATATCATCTTGTGGAAGAGACGCGTCCGGGACAGTATATACAGGTTATGGAAGATGAACGGGGAACCTACATATTTAATACTAAAGACTTGTGTCTGCTGGAACATATTCCAGAAATGGCGGGAATCGGCCTAAACAGCTTCAAGATTGAAGGCCGCATGAAAAGCGTTCACTATGTTGCAACAGTAGTCAGAGTATACCGGGAGGCCATTGACCAATACCTGCGCGACCCGGAGAACTATCAGGCCCGAGCGGAGTGGTGGGAAGAACTTAATAAAATATCTCATCGCGATTACTCAACCGGGTTCTATTTCGGTAAAACCAGCGCTGCCGATCAAATTTATACAGGATCTACCTATTCGCAAACGCATGACTTCATCGGTTTGGTACGGGGCTACGATCCGGCATCAGGTTTGGCTACCGTAGAACAGCGCAACAATATGAAAGTCGGTGACCGCATTGAAATTATGCAGCCGCCAGGGATGCCGGATTTTTCTCAGAATATCGCCAAGATGTACGACGAAGAGGGAAATGAAATAACCACTGCCCCGCATCCGCAGCAAATTATCCGGATGCCGCTCGAACAGCCGGTGGCGGCTTTCTCCATTATCCGGCGGAGGGTTTAAACATGCGTGATAAAATTTTTGTCAGGGTAGAGCCCAAGTATATTCATTATCTCGGCAGCATTATGGAAGGCTACGAATACTTCGGCGTTGTAAGTACGGTAAAAGATGAGAAAGACTTGGTGGCTATTCGGGTTACGCCCGATACCTATGAAGAAGTTATTTGGATTGTTAATAATTTGCCGATACCGGCGACAATAGTATAACTTTTTGCCATGAAATGCCATACTAGTACCGGGAGGATAGTATGGCATTTCAGCATAGACGTGTGACGCATGTTCTGCTTTTTTTTATTGTCGGCGGCCTGCTAATGGCCGGCCGGTTAATTTACTTGCAAACAATTGATGGGCCGAGGCTGGCGGTTCAAAGCCTTGTTAGCCGTATCCAGGAAGTCGCGATGGAGATTGCGCGGGGGGAGATACTGGATCGAAATGGGTTGCCGCTAACAAATACGGCCTGGCATTTCAGCATCATTGTTTTTCCTGCTCAAGTCACTAGTACAGCGCAAACTGCGGCGGAGTTGGCTGAAGTTACCGGTATTCCGGCGGATAAAATTATTAGCCGGTTGTCAACAGAGAAACGTCCGTTTAAGATCAAAACCGACGTTGATGCAGTGACGGCGCAGAAAATTAATGCCCGCGAACTGCCAGGCATAGTGGCTGTTGCCGAGCGGATGCGTTATGGTTCAAGCTCGGTTGCCGCCCATGTGGTGGGATATATTAACGCCGCTGATAATCGGGGAATGAGCGGTATTGAAAAAATGTACGACGACTTGCTGCGCGGTGCTGAACCAGATTATGT
>JAOACF010000107.1 GCA_026417995.1 Negativicutes bacterium | reverse complement strand
GAAGAACAGCTTGGCCTCAAGGTTGATAATATTCTCGCCTGCCTGGCTGAAGCGGAAATGTCCCGGCTCAATGATGCCCGCGTGAATTGGCCCAACCGGAACCTCGAAAATCCCCTCCCCGCTTACTGCCGGTGTCGGAAAATCACTAGACGCATCAGGTATGTTGCCGTCCCGGAAGTCCTTGCGGAGCGGATAAAGGCCGCGCGGCCAGTTTTCATGCAGCACCAGCGGCCGCAGATCCGGATGACCTGCGGGCAGGAGCCCGAACATGTCGTATATTTCCCGCTCATACCACGCGGCGGCTGGAATTTCCGGCGTTAGCGACGGAAACTCGGTTCTGTCGGTTAAGCGTGTTTTCAAAATAACAATGTCGCGCTCCTGTCTGGACATAAAAACGCAATAAATAGCGAAGCCTGCATTTAAGGGGCGCTCATCGTTAGCGAACATTGCCGCCAGCACACGTTTCCCCTCCGCAGCCGTTTCCTGTGCTTTTTGCGGTAAATCATCAGGATCAACAATAAATTGTTCAATCATCTTAATAGCCTCCTCCGCTGACTAATGCGGCGGCCCGCAGCAGCATGCCATTGAACCAGGTGGGAAGATAGATGCCCGCCCCGGCTATAATTAGGAAAGATAGCAAAAAGGCAATTTGGGATAAAGCGCCGGACTGAGCCTTGCGCACCGGCTGGGCCGGCGCACCCAGCACCATCTTAGCGCAATAAAAGATCATCCCGGCAAAAATGCCGGACAAGAGCAGCAGGATAAAAAAGCCCAGAACCGGCTGTCCGGCGGCGAAGGATGCCCAAGTGATTGTCATTTTACTGGTGAAGATGCCGAAAGGCGGTACGCCAACAGCCGCGATAATAAACAGCATGAACAGCGTCCCGGTAAGCGGCATGGCGGTAATCAGACCGCGAATGCGCAGGATATGCTTGGTATGATATTCCTGGGTAATGTCTCCTGCCAGATAGAATAACGCCGATTTGGCAACAGCATGGTTAAAGATATGCAGCAGCGCACCATACACCGCAAGCGGCGTGCCAATTCCCAAACCAAGGGTGATCAGCCCCATATGTTCAACGCTGGAATACGCAAGCAACCGCTTAATATCATGCTGCAGCAAGATAAAGGGGATGGCAATGGCCACCGACAATAACCCAAAACCAATCAGCAGATACTGGCCAAAAGCCTGTCCTAGCGTATTTTGAACGATAATCAGATTGCGGATAATGACATACATCGCACAACTTAACAGCGACCCGGATAAAAGTCCGCTTACCGGCGACGGTGCCTGACTATGAGCATCAGGCAGCCAGGTATGCATCGGCGCCAGCCCGGCCTTGGTGCCATAGCCAATCAGAATAAAAATGAAGGCAAGTTTAACCATAACCGGATCCAGGCGTTCACTGAGCGCGGCCAATTGCAGCCAACTTAAAGCCTCGATAGCCGAACCGGCGACATTCACCTGGGTATAGTAGAGCAGTATGGTGCCGAGCAGCGCAAAACAAATGCCGACCGTGCATACCATGACATATTTCCAGGCCGCTTCAATGGCCGTCCGGTTCAGTTGAAAAGCGACCAACAGCGCTGAAGCCAGTGTAGTGGCTTCCACCGCCACCCACATCAGGCCCAGATTTTCCACCAAAAGAACGGCCACCATTGTGAATGACAAAATATTCAGCATTGCGTAGTAGCCCGGCAGTCTCGCCGCCGCTAGATGTCCCTGCACCACCTCCCGCTCCATATACGAAAACGAATATAATGTGGCGGTAAGTGTCAGGATAGACACGACTGTCAATAACAGTCCGCTGAGTTCATCAATATAAAACATGCCATACCTCAAGGCGCCATGCCTGGCGGTCTGATAAACCAGCACCAGAGCTAAGCCTGTCATCGCGACACTCGCGACGAAATTGACAATCCGCAACCCGTTACGGTTTTTTTGCACGTAAGACAATAGTGCGCCTACCAGAGGTATGATGACAATCAAATACATTAAAACCTGCATACGCTCATCCCTTTAGCTTTCTTAGCTGTGTGGTGTCGGTGGATAAAAACGAGATTTTAAGACGGTAAGTTAAAATGACCAGCACTACCGCGGCTACCAGGATATCCAGGAAAACGCCGAACTCGATAACCAGCGGCAGCCCTTTTACCACCGACAGTCCCAGGAGATAGATCCCATTTTCCATAGTAATGAGGCCGACAATCTGCATCACTGCCTGTCGCCGCACCATAATAATCAATAGCCCGATTAACAGCAGCGCAATGGCCGCCGCCAGCGCATTCCGGGTCACTACTCCCGGAAGAGCCTGGTCAATCAAGCCGTACGCTAGCACAATCGCCAATGCAGCAGTCAGCGAGGTATAGTTCGGGCTTAAGATTGGGTTTTGCTCCCGTTCCCGCCGCAGGCGGCCGACAATTTTAAACAACGCAGCCGGGATGTAGCCGGCTTTAATAATGATTGTAAGCAGTGCGGCCAAATACATATGGAATTGGCTTGTTTCAAGACCGAGAACAACACATGCCGCCGCTACCGCTAACGACTGCAGGAGCAAAACAATCACTGCTGTGCGCAGTATGGTAACTCGTGTTAACAGAAATGCCGACAGGAATAAAACAATAACCAGTACATTCATGCCAGTTACCCCCTTACTGCGCTACCAGCGCTAAAAGTGATAATAAACCGGAAACGGCTAAAAAGCCCGGCACTCTGAACAAACGCATCTTATTGGTGAAGGTTTCCACGCAGGCGAGTATCAGCGCCGTCAACAGGACCACCAGCGCAATACCGGCTGCGCCGGAGACCGGCAGCGGCAGAAAAAGCATGCCAAAGAGCAGGATAGCGGCAAGCTGTTTAATGGCCGAAGCCCAGACAATAAGGCCAAGAAAACGTCCCGAATACTCCAGCGTCATGCCTTCATGCACCATTGTCAATTCAAGGTGCGTATCCGGATTGTCAACTGGTATCCTCCCTGTTTCCGCCACCAAAACAATGAGAAAAGCGACCGCAGCAAAAATATGGGCCAGCGACAAGTCTTTGGTCAGTGCCGCGCCGGACAGCAAGGACAAATTGGTCGAACCGCTGTTAATGGCCAGCGTCATCAGTGCCAGCAGCAGCGCCGGCTCAATAAGAACCGACAAAAACATTTCCCGCGACCCGCCCATGCCGCCAAATGCGCTGCCGGCGTCCAGCGAGGCCAGCGCCAGGAAAAAACGCCCTAAAGCAAACAGATAGATGACGACAAACAGGTCGGCGCCTTGTCCCAGTAAGGGTATCAGCGCCGCCGCCCCGGCCGCTGCCGCAAAATATACATAGGGCGCTGCCAGAAACAGCCAGGAGACCGTGGGTGAAACAACACTGTCCTTGGCCAGCAGTTTGTAGATATCAAAGTACACCTGCAGAACCCCCGGTCCCCGGCGGTTTTGCAGCCTGGCTTTGCTCATTTTGATAATGCCCGCCACCAGTGGCGCTGCCGCAATAATTATGCCGGCTTGCACGATGTATAAAAGCATCTCTTTCAATTTAACCACCACGCATTCCATACAAGTACCAATATAGTAACTGCTGCCAGATAACCGATATAAAGCTGCACGCTGCCGGTCTGAATGCGCTTCATCTTAGTGGCAACCCGGATAATCGACTGATTTAGCGGTCGATATAGCTCGTTGAAGATATACCGGATGCTAAGGTGATAGGAAAGCTTCCGTCCGTGGTACTTTCCTCCTTCTCTCACCAGCGTTTCCCGCTGCGGACGAAGGATAAAGCGGAAGGCAACCCGCACCGGTTTAGAAAACCCGGTACCGGTATATTCCATGCGTGCGTCAGGCACAATGCCGCAGGTCCAAGTTTCGCCGCCAATGATGGATGGCTTGCCCCTAAACCGGAATATCGCAAACGCGATTACAGCGCCGGCGATGAGCAGTACAAACACGCCCATAGGCGTGAGGGCGCCGCCGGCATCTGCCTGCCTGAAAGCAATCGTATACCAATTTCCTGCTTGCAGAACGGATGCGTCATACCCGGCCTTACCGGCAAACACCCTGCTTATTGCCGCCAGCAGCGGCTGGGGAAATAAGCCGAGAACCAGACAAAGTCCGGCAAGCAGTCCGGCAGCGCTCCACATAACCGCGGGTGTTTCCTCGGCATATCGGGCATGTTCACTGCGTGGCTTGGCCAGGAAAATAATGCCGAAAGCCTTGACAAAGCAAGCCGCGGCTAACGCGCCGGTCAGCCCCAATACAGCCACAAGCGCAGCGCCGGCAACTTTGGCCTTAATGCCGTCAAGCGCCTGCGGCAGCAGAAAGAGCGACTGAAAAGTCAGCCATTCACTGACAAACCCGCTAAGCGGCGGCAGAGCAGCGATGGCAGCAGCGCCGAATAAAAATACAATCGCTGTGTATGGCATTAATTTAATCAATCCGCCCAAAGCTTCCATATTTTTGGTATGCGTACTAAAGACAACGCTGCCGGCGCCTAAAAACAGCAGCGATTTGAAGACGGCATGTGCCACAGTATGGTACAGCGCGGCAGTCCAGGCAAGCGCCGCCAATCCTGGTTTCCCCCCTGCTGCAAACACCAGGCCGGCGCCGATCCCTAAAAGGATAAGGCCGATATTTTCCACACTGCTGTATGCCAACAGGCGTTTCAAGTCATTTTCCATGAGCGCATATAAAACACCCATCACCGCGGAAACAACACCGACCGCCAGCACTATACCGCCCCACCAGAGAGGGCCTGTCCCCAGAAAATCAAAATAAAACCGTGCCATGCCGTAAATGGCCGTCTTAATCATAATACCGGACATCAGGGCAGATACATGGCTGGGAGCTGCCGGATGCGCACGCGGTAGCCAGATATGCAGCGGCACCATACCGGCTTTGGTGCCGAAGCCGATAAAAGAGGCAAGAAAGACCAACCCGGCGGTACGGCTGTCCAATTCCAGCGCGGCCATCCGGCCAAAATCCAAGCTGCCCGCGCGGGCGGCAAGCAGGAAGAAAGCCGTTGCCACAAATACCGTTCCCAGTTGGGTCATCAGCATATAAATATATCCAGCCCGGACATTCTCCGCATCGTGATGATCGTGAATTACCAGCAGGAACGATACCACAGCCATCAGTTCCCATGCAATCAAAAACGCGAAGGCGTGACTTACCGAAAAGACCAGCAGCA
Organism: Negativicutes bacterium; assembly: GCA_026417995.1. Classification (GTDB taxonomy): domain Bacteria; phylum Bacillota; class Negativicutes; order Sporomusales; family JAOACF01; genus JAOACF01. The sequence continues at coordinate 4,257 of JAOACF010000107.1, read as the reverse complement.
TGGATAACAAAAAGGCGTTAAATAATCCGGCCAGTTGCCGGAAACGGTTGCGGTAGTACTCGGTCGTATAGCCTACCGCATATATGCAGGCGGCCGCTCCGACCAATCCCAGCGCCAGAATAAAAATGGCGGAAAGCGCATCAATCGCAAAGGTGACGCTTCCTACAGGCGCCGGCAATGGCACCGCCATTTGCCATGAACCGCCGGTGAAAACGGAAACAGCACATAGTACCCCGGCAATTGATCCTGACGCCGCCATCCCATGTGCTGACACATTGATAAAGCTGTTATTCAGTTTTAAAAAAAACGGCGGAAGCATACCGGCAAAAAAAAGTGCCAGCGCGCTAAAGTATAAGTGCTCTGTACTCAAAATAAACGCCTGCCTTAAAAAAGTTAGAAATATGCGTTTATTTTAGCATATCTTGGCGAACAAAGGCGATAGCCAAATGCCGCCTTATTACGTTATTCTCGGTGTATATTAAAAAAAAATTTACGTATTCCTAACTTATTCTCAGCCTCTAAGCGATATAATGAATATAGGAAGAATTTACACAGAAAGGAGCGGTCGTGTCGGTTTTGTAAAGCTAAAGGCAGAACTCGGAGGAGGATCAAAATTGGTTAAGTATTATGTACTGGATACCAATGTACTTTTACATTCCCCTAATGCCATTTTTGCCTTCAGTGAACATCGCGTCATCATACCGGAAGTAGTACTGGAAGAGCTTGACCGCTTTAAATCGGAAGCGACCGACCGGGGCGCCAACAGCCGCCACATCAGCCGCATCATTGATAAGCTGCGCACCCAAGGCAACCTGCTTGAAGGAGTGCCGCTCAACGCGCAGGGAGGCATCCTGCAGGTTGAAACCAATCATCTCGGCACCCAAATTCCGCAGTATTGGGATCGCACCAAGGCAGACAACCGCATTCTGCAGATCTGCAAGGGATTAGCAGATAACCGCTGCCACACCGTGCTTGTCAGCCGTGATACCAATATGCGGGTAAAAGCAGCCATCCTCAGCATTCAGGCCGAGGATTTCCGCAACGAAAAGGTAGCGGAAGTAGACGAACAGTATACCGGACGCGCCGAAGTGTATACGTCCTCTGATGTTATTAATGCCTTTCATTGCGACGATATCAATACAATTGACCCGGAGCGCCTCTACGAATATGATGAAAAATCCCATATGCTGCTCAAAGCACAGCTTGAGGTTAACCAGTTTCTGCATATCCGCTCTACTGACAACGACCGCCATACCGCGCTTGGACGGTTTGACGGACAGAAAGTGGTCCACCTGCGCTATCGCAGCCGCAATCCTTTTGGCGTTCTGCCGCGCAACATTGGACAGATTTTCATGCAGGAATGCCTGATGATGAGCCCGGAGGAAGCACCGCTTGTCATTTTAAAAGGCATGGCAGGGACGGCTAAAACTTTTTATTCCCTCGCTGTGGGCTTGCACAAATATATGGATTGCCGCCCGCGCGAATATCACCACCTGCTAATTTGCCGCCCTCACATTCCCATGGACGAAGACATTGGCTTTCTCCCCGGCTCGGAGAGCGAAAAAATCAGCCCTTATATGCGCGGCATCCGCGACAACCTGTTTACGTTGCTTTCAGGCCATACCATGACCGACAACAAAGATATTGAGCAGGTGGAAGATACCGTCCAGCTTTTATTCGATAAAAATATCATTCAGACCGAGGCGCTGGCGTACCAGCGCGGACGTTCACTGCAAAGATACTGGATGATCCTCGACGAGATGCAAAATTCTACCCCCCGTCAGGCCAAAGGCGTTATCACCCGTCCCGGCCTGGGCACCAAAATTATTCTAATCGGTGATCCGGCTCAGATTGACCATCCCCATCTCGACAGCCGCACCAACGGCCTGGTGTATGCCAGTGAAAAAATGCGCGGCTCCAAACTTTGCTTCCAGGTAACGCTGCAGCCTGACGAATGTGAACGCTCGCCGCTGGCTGCCGAGGCGGCCATGAGATTATAAAAGCAGTTCCTCACGGAACTGCTTTTATGTTTAGAAACACATCTTTCAGTTGTGATGTTTTTATAGTTTCGCTGTATCCAACAAATACTATAAACACTTTGCAACTGGAGGAAAAAAACTCATGAAACGCAGACGTCACCGCACAATTAAACGCCTAAGGAAACGATACAAGCATCTTGCAGCCGCGGTTGCCGGAGCGGCGATCCTCTCGGGAGCCATGCTGCCAGGCGTTCCCCCGGCGATAGCCCATGCATCAGCCGACCCCAATGCTGCCGTGCCGCAAAAAGAAGCCGTTACCCAGCGCGTTGGCGATACCAGTATGAAAGCGCTGACAACAACGAAACTGGCCAGCAATGCGCCCGATAACTTCATAAAAGAACTGGATGTCGTCGCCACCGCTTATGCGCCGGGCCCGCACGACAATGACCAGTGGGGCAACAAAACGTATCTAGGCACACAGATCAGGCCTGGCGTCATTGCTGTAGATCCCAAGGTAATCCCCCTTGGTTCGCGCGTTTTCATTCAATATCCCGACGGCCACGGCGAATATGCAATCGCCGAAGACACCGGCGGAGCCATTAAGGGAAACCGGATTGATATTGCCAAGTGGTCGGTAGAAGAAGCAAAAGATTTTGGCATGCAGCGCGTAAAAGTGTTTATTGTCAGTTCACCGACTAGAGTCTAGCGGACGTATACCCACTTTTCCGGGAAAACAGCCCCTGTACAATCGCAATCACTAGTGCCCGGGTCCACCGACTCGCTTAAATGCGCAAGCCAGTTGATAATTTCCAGGGTATTCGCTCCTTATCATCCGGTGTTTATTTAAATAGCTTATTTGTCCAAGCCAGTCCGGTTGGGGTAGCCGCCAGTCCTCCCTGCGCCGTTTCCCGCAGCGAACAGTGCATGGCGCCGCCGACAGAAGCCATAGCGTCTATCACTTCATCGACCGGAATGACGCTGCGGATACCGGCAAGCGCCATCTCGGCCGCAGCGAGCGCCTGTGCAGCCGCTCCCGCATTGCGTTTAACGCAAGGCACTTCGACCAACCCGGCCACCGGATCACAGACAAGTCCCAACAAATTTTTGAGAGCTATCGCCGCAGCGTTGCCAATCTGCGCCGGCGTACCTCCCGCTAACGAAACGGCTGCCCCTGCTGCCATAGCCGCCGCCGAACCGCATTCGGCCTGGCAGCCGCCTGCTGCGCCGGACAGCGTAGCCCGTGAGGCAATCACCATACCGATCGCTCCCGCTACCAGCAAACCTTCGGCCAATTGCTGATCATTGAGCCCTCTTTGTTCAGCCAGGGCAAACAAAACGCCCGGCAGCACACCGCTGGCTCCTGCCGTAGGGGCGGCCACAATACGGCCCATCGAAGCGTTGGCTTCGCCTACTGCCAGTGCAAACGTAATTGCCCGTCTCATGGTTGTTCCCACTAAACTTGTTTCAGACCGCTCGCCGTAATAACGCTCCATTTTGAGAGCGTCGCCGCCGACAAGTCCGCCTCTGGAGGGTCTTCCGGTCAAGCCAGTCTGGATAGCCTCCCGCATGACCACTATCATGGACAGCATTCGAGCCAGTAGCTCATCACGCGAAATCCTCAGCCGTTCCGTTTGGTCGGCAATACAAAACTCAACAAAGCTTGTCTCTTGTTTGGCCGCAGCGTTCAGCCATTCTGACAGTGATAGTTTATCATTCACTTTGATCCCCGCCTTATATAGCACTAATCTGCCGGATAATCTTTATCTGCGGCAAAGCGGCAATTGCCTTGATTTCCGCTTCCTCAACCGGTTCGTCCGTTTCCACAACCATACTTGCCAGGCCGCCTCTTTGCCTGCGAAACACCCGCATTTGCGCAATATTTACACCGCGTGTTGAAAGGATGCTTGTAACCAGCGAAATGACACCCGGACGGTCGTGATGGATGGTTAAGAATGTAGGAAATTCTCCGCTGAACTCAACGGGAAACCCCTCCACTTCGGTTATTGCTATCCGCCCGCCCCCTACCGACGCTCCTGCGACTTCACATGCCGCACCACTAAGCCCTTTCAGCCAAAACTTTACTGAGTTTGGATGAGCCCGTTCCCCTAAATTTATTTCCCGAAACTCAACGCTAAGCTTGGCAGCGCGGGCGTGTTCAAAGGAAGCAGCGATGCGGGGATCATCGGTTACCCAGCCCTGCAGGCCGGCTACCAAAGCTAAATCTGTTCCATGACCCTTATAGGCTGTCTCTTATACACATCTCCGAGCCCACGAGACC
>JAOACF010000106.1 GCA_026417995.1 Negativicutes bacterium | reverse complement strand
GCCTAACTCCGCCAGCACCGCTGCGGTAAAATCTTCCGTACCGGCTGACGTCCCGGCATTGGTAATTACCATATCGCTGACTGCCAAACTGCTGGCAACCGCTTCCTTAAGCAGTTGATAATCATCCGGAACAATGGGCCGCCGGTAAGAAACGCCGCCCCAGGTGCGTACAGCCGCGCATAGCATATGCGAATTGACATCCAGTATTTTACCGGGAGCCAGGTCGTCGCCGTGAGCCACCAGCTCACTGCCGGTAGGAATTACCGTAACCTTAGGTTTGGCAATTACATTTACGGTATCAATACCGGCCGCCAGCAGCACGGCAATATCTGCCGGAGCGATCTGGTGCTGCTCAGGCAGGACTATTTCTTGGGCAACAACATCCTCGCCAATAATTCGGACATGCTGCCACGGCGTAGCCGATGCGGCAATTTCGGCTTCACCGCCTGAGAAGTATACATCTTCGCGCATAATCACCGCGTTAGTTCCTGCGGGCAGCAAATCGCCCGTATCCACAATAAAGCAGCCACCGGCTTCAAACGTACTGCCTGGAGGCAGCACCCGTAGCCGCTTAGGCGACGTTTCGGCGGCGCCAAAGGTATCGGCCGCATGGACGGCAATACCATCCATAGCCGCTCCGTTATAATGCGGAACAGAGCGCCTGGCGTACTGGCACTGGGCGGTTATACGACCAAGCGCGTCTTCCAGCGGAACCATTTCTTCCGGTATATTATGAAAATAACCAATCTCCCTAAGTTTTGCGCGCCACAGTCTTTCGGCGGCCTCGCGCGATACACAGTCCAAATACGTTTTACTCATGCGCGCATGCCTCCCGGCTATTCAAATAACTCTACTTCCACTACTTCATCCTGATATAGTCCGCTTTTATTAAACGCAATCCGCGCTGTACCGTCCGCCTGCAGCAGCGTACTGATCAGCCCGGATTTTCCCGGGACTGGCTCGGCAAGATATCCCTCGCCGTTTTTCACGAGACGTATGCGGATAAAATCGTCGCGGCCAGGCGCGGATGCAATATTTCTCGCCATCCTTGCTTTTAGCACCGGCCTGCGTATTATGGCACCGCCCGTCATTCCGGCTATGGCCGGCAGCACAATCTGATCGCAAATGGTCATGGCTGACACCGGATGGCCTGGAAGCCCGAAAACCGGCACGCCGTTCACCACGCCAAAAATCGTAGGTTTGCCGGGCTTGACCGCAATACCGTGAAACAGAACTCCGGGCCCCCCCAAGTCGCCGATAGCCCGGACAGTATGGTCGCGCGCACCGACGGAGCTTCCGCCCGAAACAATAACCACCTGGCAAGTTTTTACGGCTTCGGCTAAAACTTGGTAGAGGTCTTCATAACGGTCGGCGACAATGCCGAAACGCAGCGGTTTACATCCTGCCTGCTGTAGCATGGCGGCAAGCGCGTATGAGTTAATATCGCGAATTTGGCCTGGCAGCAGCTCGACGCCAACGTCAACCAGTTCGTCTCCGGTGGATATCACGGCCACTTTCATTTGCTCGAATACCGCCACGCAGGAAAACCCGCAAGCGGCAAGCGCGCCAATGTCACGTGGTGTAATTGTTTTTCCCCGGGAGAGAATAGTGGTTCCGGACATTATATCCTCGCCCCGGCGAATGAGATTCTCGCCCGGCGCCGCCGGTTTACTCACCAAAATGGTACTCTTATCAGCCGCGATCTCAACATGTTCCAGCATGACGACAGCATCGGCGCCGGCAGGCAGCATGCCACCGGTCGGAATGGCCGCCGCCTGGCCTGCCTCCAGCGTAAGCGCCGCGACCTTCCCCATCGCCACCTCGCCGGTTAAGGCAAGCCAAACCGGGCTCATCTCCCCGGCGCCAAAGGTGTCGCTGCTGCGCACCGCATAACCGTCCACTGTCGAGCGGTCAAAAGGCGGAATATCCTCTGCCGCAACGACTTCCGCCGCCGCGATGCGGCCCAAAGCCTCCTCCAGCGGGATGACAATGGTTGGCGGCGGATATTGCGTTACTTGCTCCATGATGATTGTTTTTGCTTCATCCAAAGCTTTACAATTAAAAAAATCCATGAACTTACTCCTACGCCAGCGATACTACTATGTATGTTTCTTTCGGTTATTATATTCTGTCAATCCCAAATAATTCCTGCCCGCTGCAATGTAAAAGGCCGCCGTACGGCGGCCTTAAACTATTAGAAATTATACAGTGTTTTTAGTTCTTCGCGCGGAATGTCAAACACGACATTATGCGGCGGCAACGGCTCGGTGCGGAAGAAATCCGGCAAATCGTCAGCGTCATCACAAATGCCGGCCTTAGTGTTAAAGGCTCGCTCTTCCCGGAGAACCTGCCTGCCCATCTCCAAATAATCGTTCAGGGTATAGTTCCAGCCATGTCGGGCATTGCACATTTCCACAATTCCTTCCAAACCTTCCGGAATATCAAGGATGGCAAAGGCAACAAACAGACACAGGCTAGTGCTGTCGATAAAAGCGGTAGCGATCTGCAAGTTGCGGGACAGCTCTACCTGTCCGGCCGAACTTAGCGGATCCACTTTGCCGCCTACGCCAAGAATATTGGCGGCAACTGCGTAACCGGCGGTATGGTCGGCGCCCATTGTAGTCGTCGCATAGGTAACGCCAACACCTTTGACCGCCCGGGGATCATAAGCCGGAATAGCTTGACGTTTGACAACAGGAACTCTTCTTACGCCGTAAACCTGTCCGGTTACTGCCGCGCCGCTGCCCAATACGCGCCCCAGCGGCGTAGCTTTGCCGACCTCACGAAGAAGCTCAATCGCCGCTTTGCTGTCGCCAAATTTAGCCAGCCCGGCCTCCATGGCTACCCCCAGTGTAACGCCCATCTCGATAGTATCGACACCATAGTCATCGCAAAGCTTATTCATGACGGCGATATCATCCAGGTTATTTATGCCCAAGTTGGCGCCAAGCGACCAGACGCTTTCATATTCAAAACCGCCTGTTACCTGATTACCGGCAGTATCCTTGTAGATGTTGGAGCAGCGGATAATGCAACCCGGCGAGCAGCCGTGCCCGGTTTTGCCGCCGCGCTCTTTACATATGGCATTGAGCGTTTCGCCGCCGATGTCATTGGCGCCGGCAAAGCGCCCGCTGCTGAAATTGTTGGTCGGCAAACCGCCGGCCTCGCTCAGTATATTGACCAATACGTCGGTACCATAAGTCGGAAGCCCCTGACTGGTTACCGGATGTTTTAGAAGCGCGTCGGCCAGTTTCTTCGCCCCTGCGCGAAAAGCCGCTTCATCAGCGAATTTAACCAACGGTGCTCCGGCATCATCCACTACGATTGCTTTCAGCCCTTTACTGCCCATAACCGCGCCTAAACCGCCCCGTCCGGCCTGGCGCAGCGGTACGCCGTCCATATCGGTAAAACCAATGCATGCCGCTGTCATTTTGTTCTCACCGGCAGTGCCGATAGCACCGATCGCTACCTTGCCGCCGAATTTCGCCTGCAGTCTGGCTACAGTATCATAAATATCAAGGCCTTTTAATTCGCTCATCTCTTCAAGCACAGCGCCTTGCATATCAACTTTGAGCACATACAGTTTGTCATCCTGTGGCACATCTTCGATGATAATCGCCGTAATGCCCATCCTGCCAAGCTTATGTCCCATTGCTCCGCCGACGTTGCTTTCCTTGATGGTTCCTGTCAGCGGGCTCTTGCCGCCCAACGACAGCCGCCCGGCATTTGGCGCCCCTGTACCTGACAAGAGGCCGGGACCAATAACTAATTTGTTAAGCGCTCCCAGCGCATGGGCATTGGGGTCTACCTCTGTTCCGATAACGCGCGTGGTCAATGCCCTGCCGCCAAGCCCCCGGTAGGAGCTTCCGTCCTCCTTGGTAACTGTCAACCCTCGCATGTTCACACGGTAAAGCATAGTTCTCTCCTCCTTTATGTAAATTAAGGCAATTATAAAAGGAAGCCCGGAACGGACTTCCTTTGCGCACTGGCAGGCGTAAGAATTCCTTCTTACACCCAATGTTTGCTCCCCTTCCTAGGCAGAGCAAATCGGAACCCCAAACGATATTAGCTACAATGATATAGATACACCACTTTACCTGGATATTCCTGCTTTTATAAATATATTGTCAAAAGATTATTTATATTCAACCTATCCGCCAATCTGGGACATTTTGCGCCTGAACTCAGGCCGGCCAGCGCTCCGGCGCAGATTATGGCTATCCGGTTTTTCACTGACAGCGCGGAAAAACAGGTGCGCAATATCCTCATCCCTCGCTCCCGCACGCAGCGCGTTGCGAATATCAATCTCCGCATTGCCCAAAAGGCACGGCTTGAACCGGCCGTCTGCTGTCAAACGCAGGCGGTTGCAGGCATGGCAAAAATGGTCGGAGATCGGCGTAATAAAACCAAACGTTCCCTGTGCTTTAGGCAGAAGGAAATATTTTGCAGGGCCATTGCCCGGCGGTCCTGGGACAGGTTCTAAACAGCCCCCTCCCGCTTTATTGATCATTTCCTTGACCTTATCGCTGCTGAAACCTGGTCCAATGCGGGAATTGCCAATCGGCATGTATTCAATAAACCGCACGGCAATCGGATAGCGGTAAACTTGTTCGATAAAATAAGCCAAATCCGTCTCGCCGAACATTTCGGTCAGAACAACGTTGAGCTTGAGCGGCGTAAGGCCGGCAGCAAGCGCGGCACGTATTCCCTTCAGAGTAGCGTCCAGCTTGGCAGCTCCGGTTATCGCCGCAAATTTTCCCGGATCTACTGTATCCAAACTGATGTTCACCCGGTTCAAGCCTGCCGCTTTTAATTCTCCAGCCATACCTGCAAGCAGGCTGCCATTAGTGGTCAAAGATAAGTCTGTAATACCGGGAATAGCGGCAATTTGCTTTATGAAGCCGGCAACTCCTTTACGCACCAAAGGTTCTCCGCCGGTAATGCGGATTTTGCGAATACCGTGCCGGCTGAGCACTCCAATAACCCGGAGCAGTTCCTCATAGGAAAGAATATCACGGTGGTGAAGCTGTTTGACCCCTTCCGGCGGCATGCAATATGTACACCGAAAGTTGCACCGGTCGGTAATCGAAACTCGTAAATAGTCGATTGTGCGATTTAGACGATCAAACATAGTATCATCCCCGCCGCTTATTTTAGCGCTTACTCCCGGTATAAATGCCGAACCAATCTATTATTTCCTTAATACCTGTTTTTCCAGAAAATCAGCCATAGGTGCAGCGTCATCCAAGCTAAAGTGCGGTACCCCTTCATAGAGGTGCGTATCGGATGCCACGGCTAACACCTCATCCTTGCCGCAAAGCGGAGCATCACAAGCCGCCCGGCGAAAAACCTCAATTTTTTGCTTACTCTCGCGTTTATAGCCTTCGGTAAAAATGATATCAACACCGTCAATGCGGGCTACTACTTCATCCAGCAGCATTTCTTGCTCAACCTTTTTAATCATCGCCATTTTCCAGGGCGAGGAAATGCAGACAATATCGGCGCCGGCCTGAGCATGACGCCAAGTATCTTTGCCAGGCTTATCGATATCAAAACCGTGTACATCATGTTTTATCGTGGCAACTTTATAGCCCCGGCGCTTCATTTCAGCAATGAGCTTTTCCAGGTAAGTGGTTTTGCCGCAATTGGACCTGCCAACAACCGATATAACTGGTATCAACATACATCCCCCGCAAATCTCGTTTTGAATATAGTTATTCTACATTCTGGCTCGGCCCCCTGCTGGCATGACAAAAAGAAAACCTGACAATACCTCACAGCACCCACCAATTTTGCGAGAGGAAAATCCTCCCGCCAAGCGAATAAATAGGATAATAATTCCATATCCAGTAAATGCTAGCCACAAGAGGAGGTAACAAAAATGATCAGCCTAAAATATTACGGACACTCATGTTTTCAGCTCACTCAGGAGCGCATTTCGCTTCTTTTTGATCCGTTTCTCAGCGATAATCCGTTTAAAATCGCCACTCCTTCGGAAATTGAGTGCACTCACATCCTTGTATCGCACGGCCATTTCGATCATCTTGGCGATGCGGTGCAAATTGCGAAACGTACAGGTGCAACCATTATTTCCACAGCGGAAATCGCCGGCATGTGCGCTGAGCAGGGCTGCCAAGCCCATAAAATGCATATTGGCGGCAAGCATACTTTCGAGTTCGGCTATGTTCGCGTCACCCCTGCTTTTCATGGCGCCGGAGCCCCGGGCGGCCACGCCTGCGGCTTTATCGTCAATTTTTTTGGCAAAACATTTTATCATACCGGCGATACCGGAATTTTCGGCGACATGCAATTGTTAGGCCGCTTGGAAAGCATCGACTGCGCCCTATTGCCAATCGGCGACAATTTTACCATGGGTCCTGATGACGCGGTCGAGGCAGCTGGCATGCTCAAACCCAAACTCGTCATACCCATGCACTACAACACCTGGCCGCTTATTGCCCAAGACCCGTACGCATTTAAAGCAAAGACGGAATCCGTCTATAATATCCCGGTTCAGGTTATAGCTCCGGGAGAAACATTTAGCTTCTGACTTTCTCGTAGCGCACAAAAATAAGCCCAGAGGCTCAACCTTTGGGCTTATTTGTTGACCTAAATTTTCAATGAGGCTTCATGCTCAAGGCCTGCGTGACAAATCCGGGAAATCCTGCTAATTAAGGGGTTTTATCATTGCAATCTCGTCACAGTTAGGAAACTTTGGGCAATTGATGCAATCTTTCCAAACTTTATGGGATAACTGTTCTTTGGGGACTTCATGAAAACCCAAGCGCGCAAAAAATTCCCGCTGATATGTCAGAGTAAACAGTGTTTCAATCCCCAGCTGTTTAGCTTCATCAATTAAAGCCTCGACGATTTGCCGCCCTACACCTTTACCGGTAGCCTCGGGAGTGACGGCAAGCGACCTGACTTCCGCCAACGCATCCCAGATCAGGTGAAGCGCGCCGACACCGATAACCTGCCCATTGTCCTCAGCAACAATAAAATCGCGCAGTGTTTCATAGAGCGTATTGCGGGAGCGCGCCAACATCATTCCTTTTTCCGCATATTGATTGATAATGTTCAGGACGGGTTCAACATCCCGGAAAGTTGCTTTACGTAAAATCATAAGCCACCTCGCATATTTATGTATAATGATATTATAAAAATACAATATATTCAAGAATATCTTTAACTGCACCAAAAGTTTCCTGATTATCGTAATTTTTACAGCCAAAAGACGACAGAATATGTTAATATGATAACAGATAAACGGCACGGAAAGGATGTGCAGAACTCAATGAGCCAATTGTTTCGCTTAGTCACCGTTGGCAGTTCTCAAACAGTAGCCGATGAACTGCTGAGCTCGCTGGTTGGTCTGTTTAACAATATTGAAGGTCAGGCGTTCGATATCAAACAGATATCGGATCACCGGATTGCCGACCTTTTTGTCTGTTTGCCTACCCGGGTTGAAGAAGCGGCCCAAAAAATCCCCAGAGATAAGATTGTACCGCTTGAGCTTATTCCCCCGCCACCGTTTTATGTCCGAGTCGCCCAGATTCCGGCCGGACAAACGGTAATTGTTTTTAACAACAACACTGCCCAAGCCGAAAAGATCGCCTACTACTGCCGTGAAAACGGAATTACGCATATTACCTATCAGCCCCTTCCGTATGCCGAAATTAAAGAGGATGAAGTCATTCAGGGCTTGCAAAGCGCTCAGTATATTATTGGCGCTGAAACAATAGTCGGTCCTGGCGGAATTCTTTATACCAGGTACAAGCACCATCTCCGCCCGGATGCAGTCGTCATCGCCGCCAAACGCATTGCGACTACGGAATCGGTCTGCGCCATTATGAAACAAGTCACCTTATTCACTCACAAAAAGCTTTCGCAAGAAGTTGCTGCGGCATCCAATCTCCTCAGCCAGCAATTGCAGCAAATTACCGCCATTATCAGCGAGATTTTGAGCGCGATCGCGGCAACCACAACAACCATTCGCGATTTGGACAGCCGCATCCTGCAGGAAATGCAGCAGATTCGCGATACGATGACCATATCGTCAACGCTGGCAGCAGCTGTTAACAATATTGGCGGCGTTGCGGACGCCATCAAGTACATTTCCGGCCAAACGAATTTGCTGGCTTTAAATGCCGCGATCGAGGCCGCCCGTGTAGGTGAACAAGGCCGTGGCTTCGCCGTTGTAGCGCAGGAAGTCCGCCGGCTTGCGGAGGAAAGCAGAAATTCCACAGATACTATACGCAGTTCAATTAATGAAGTGCAAAGCATTGTCAGCCAAATGCTTCCCTCGCTCAACGCGCTTGCGGCGGAAATGGCCGCTACGCAGCAATTTACCGTGCAAATAGCGCAGTCGGCCGAGCGGGAAAACCGGTCTATAACCGATATTGACAAATCACTGGAACAGATTGAATCGCTCAGCGCCAATCTCCTCGCCAGCGTTAACCGATTGCTAAATCATTAGTATATACACAAAAATGACATTCTCTTTGCGGAGAATGTCATTTTTTTTGCGCACTTGGGCATAAGCCCCCAAGCGGGCAAGTAGCACAGGCAGGCATCCTGGCCTTGCATACCTTGCGGCCATGCCATATCAGCCAGTGGTGGGCATCGCTCCATTTCGACTGCGGAATAGCTCTCATTAGTCCTTCTTCCACTTCACGCGGGGTGTCACCCTTCGCCAGTCCGGTTCGGTTGGCCACACGGAAAACATGCGTATCCACGGCAATGGCAGGTTTATTAAATATTTGGCTTAATAATACATTGGCCGTTTTGCGGCCTACACCCGGCAGCCGCATCAACTCTTCCAGTGTTTCCGGCAATTCGCCGTTATATTCCTCTGCTAAAATACGGCAAGCCGCTAAAATATTTCTCGCCTTGCTCCGATACAGGCCGCAATCGCGGATGAGTTCTGACAACTGTTCCTGAGTAAGCTCAAGCATTTTGCGGGCAGTATTATAGTCCGGAAACAAGCGGGCCGTTATGATATTGACCCTAGCATCGGTGCACTGCGCCGATAAAATAACGGCAATTAAGAGCTCAAACGGAGTGGAATAACGGAGCGCAGTAGTTGTATCACGGTAATGTTCTTCGAGTAACCGCAACATTTCCTGTTTTTTAGTCTTCCTCACATATCTCCCCCGCCTTCAGCGCCGCAGCCCATGCTGCGGTCATCGCCTGGTATTCCGCGGGTGTGTCAGCATCCCATAGCAATTTTCCATCCGCTACCGGCAAAAAAGCAACCTGCTCAGGATAACGTTCCAGCAAACCACGCGCCCCCTGATCGCCGATAAGAGCGAGGAGTTCATCCCGCCAGTATTCCAGCGCGAAGAGTACAGGCGTGCCCCGCCGCTCTTGATAAACAGGTGCAATAATTGTCTTGGCGCTATTGCTGTAAGCTTCGATAAGCGTGTTAATCAGCTCAGGCTGTCTCTTATACACATCT
>JAOACF010000105.1 GCA_026417995.1 Negativicutes bacterium | reverse complement strand
GTGTTGCTGTGTTGTGGTTCCGTTTAAGCTGGGCGACAAAATTATTGGCGCGCTCGGTCTAGGTTCTGCCGCGGCAGGGAGGGTTCTTACAGAGCATGAAATTTACCTGCTGCATAGATTCGCGGATATGGCGGCAAACGCTATAGATAACGCGTCAATGTTTACCGCGTATAAAAATGAGCTGCTGGAGCGCAGGCGGACGGAAGAAGCGCTAAAAGCATCGGAAGAAAAATACCGGGCGATTTTTGAACATGCAAATGACGGCATTTTCATTCAGGATATGAGTAGCGGCAAAATTATCGATGCCAACAGAAAAATCCAAGAAATGTACGGCTATACCCGCGAGGAAATTCTTACTGGCAAGGCGCAGTTCTTTGCGGCCGGCGATCATTTTTCCACTGAACATGAAGCCGAGCGGCGGCTTAAATTGGCTGCGGCCGGCGAGCCGCAGTTGTTTGAATGGCAAGGCCGTCGGAAAGATGGGAGCGTAATGCCGGTAGAAATCAGCATGCGGCGGACGAAGATCGGCGATTGGGATTGTCTGTTAGCTGTTGTCAGGGATATTACCGAACGCAAGGAGCAGGAGAGGGCTATTTGGCGGATGGCTTACAGCGATGCGCTGACCGGTCTGCCCAACCGGGCGCATTTGAAAGAGTTTCTTGCACGGGAGCTGGAAAATTCGCGCCGGGGCGAAACGGCAGGTGCGATTTTCTTTGTCGATCTGGACGACTTGAAAACTATCAATGATACCTTTGGTCATTCCTCCGGTGACGAGGTGATTGCCAATGCCGCGGCCAGCCTTTGCGCTGAAGCCGGGGCAGGCGTTTTTGTGGCCAGGAGCGGCGGCGATGAGTTTGTCGTCGTGCTGCCGGGTGAAACCGACCGGCAGCGGCTGAAAGATATTGCCGGGTGTATGGTGCAAAAACTGGGACAGGATTATAAGTTTGGTTCCTCCCGCACCTATCTGTCCGCTAGTGTTGGCATTGCGCTTTATCCGGAGGACGGTGATACCGTAGAGGATATTTTAAAAAGTGCGGACTTGGCTCTACATGTTGCAAAAGGCAGCGGCAAGAACAAATGGTGTTTTTATGAAGCCCGCTTTAAAAAAGAAGCTTTCGACAATATGGTTCTAAAACAAGGGCTGCGTGAAGCTATCGCGCGCAAGGAGCTTTATCTGAATTATCAACCGCTTTTTTGCCCGCATACTGCTGCGGCTGTAAGCTTTGAGGCGCTGCTGCGCTGGCACAGCGCCGAGTTTGGCGCTGTGCCGCCCGGAAAGTTTATTCCTTTGGCGGAAGAAAGCGGCATGATTGAGATAATCGGCAAGTGGGTTATGCGTGAGGCCTGCCGGTTTGCCCGCAAACTGGCCGAATTGGGCCGCAGCGATATACGCGTGTCTGTCAACGTATCGCCGCGGCAACTGGTAGCCGATGATTTTGT
Source organism: Negativicutes bacterium (assembly GCA_026417995.1). Lineage (GTDB taxonomy): Bacteria > Bacillota > Negativicutes > Sporomusales > JAOACF01 > JAOACF01. The sequence continues at coordinate 8,082 of JAOACF010000105.1, read as the reverse complement.
CGCATTTGTCCGCGATACGATACGTACGGCCGGGATTAACCCAAGTCAAATTGAGATCGAGATTACCGAGAATGTACTGATTGCTTCCGTGGCAGAGATTTCCCAAAAACTTAAAGAATTGAAAAAACTTGGGGTGCATCTTACGCTGGACGACTTTGGCAGCGGCTATTGCTCTTTGCTTTATCTCAAAAATTTGCCGGTGGCAACGCTTAAAATAGACAAATCGTTCATCGACGGCATTGACGCCGATGAAGCGCAGTGGCGCTTCGTCAATTCCATTGTCAACATGGCGAAAGTGCAAAACCTGACTGTTGTCGCCGAGGGCGTGGAGACGGTTGCGCAGCTAACAAAGCTGAGGCAGTGTCAGTGCGATTATATTCAAGGCTATGTTTTTAGCCGGCCGGTGGCAGAAACAGAGGCTCTTGCATTATTGAAACATACTATTGAGAATTGACAGGTTCGGAATATAGCAGAAACCCGCAGGGATATCGCCATGCGGGTTTCTGTTCATTACAAACGTCAATCACGCAGAAACTTAATCGTTACTTCCGGCATGTACTTCATCTTTGCGGCAAAAGGGTTGGTGATGAAGTTTTGCTCGTCCTTCAGCATTGCTTCCAGGACCTTTTTTTCGATAATTGCATAGGGTTTTACAATGCCGAAGGGAGAATGAATTTCTGAGGCCAATCTGCCGGCTTCCAGATGTGAGATACTTGCGCCCGCCAAATGTAAGGTATATTCTCCAGCCGTTTGTCCCTGCTCAGTTATACGTATTCCGTAGAGATTGGTTTTGCCTGACAGAAATGAACTGATAAGGGTAAAAATGGCATGCTGATTTTGTTTAAAGGCATCAAAAACGCGCCGACAAAACGGCATAAATTGTTCTTGCATGAATTTGTCGGTTTCATCTTTGCTGGCATTCATGGAAAAGCCTCCTTTGCAAAATATTATATCCCCGGATGACAATTGGTGCGAATGACGGAAACTTGCTCTTTTTCCGGCTCGTGCGGTAGCATGGGATATTTTGGGATAGACAAAAACTGCAGGCGTCTGCCTAATTGTGCCGGCTTCTTACGCATAAAGGGATAAAACAGCAAGAAAACTCCGCCTAAGAGCAGAACAGAGGCGGAAAGTAAGCGAATGCTGGGCGGAGAAATGGATTTGCAGCGCATTGTTTCAATCCCTCCGGCTAGATTGTCCTTTATTAGTCTTCCCCAAAAGCGGTATGATATCAATAAATTTTAAAAGCGGTTGTCGCGAGAATGATATTCATGCCGAAGCGGTCGACAACCCCGCTCCTTGCCTTTATGGCATAGAGCGGGGTTGTCGCATTGCAACGCTTGGAGATACTGTCTTAGCCAGGTTGGAAAGTATTGCAGTTCGTGTCAGGACTTCTGCTGGCCGAAGTGCCGCCACCGTCTACATTGACTTCGATTGCGGAAGCCGTGCAGCGGTAGCCGTTATCCCAGAATTTGCAGTTTTTAACGGTGCATTTTACTCCTTCTAATGCTCTCACTGTATCACCTCCCCGCCAGATAGTATGTTCTGCGACAGAAAGTTCTATTTGCGAAAAAGCTGCTTTACTGTCATTTCCTGGCCATAATTTACTGGAAAAGGCAGTTAAATAATAACTTGCCTTTTGGATCACCTTTGGGCATAGTTACTTTTTTGGCGGCACTTGACGGGTACACTTTGCTTATGGTATTCTCAAAGCATGATATTGATAATGAATATCAATATCATGCTTTTAACAATCAATATCAAACGGAGGTTATGCGACAAGCATGAAAAGAATCACTGCTCTGCTGCCAACTATTCTCGTATCTGCTTCCCTTTTGTTTGCCGGGTGCGGCTCAGCTGATAATGCATCCCCGAAAAGCGCTCAGCCGGAAACGAAAGAGGTCAACGTCTACACGGCGCGTCATTATCCGGGTATCGATGATGCCATCTATAAGACTTTTACCGATAAGACGGGTATTAAGGTCAATATTATCAAGGCCAGCAGTGAAGAACTGATCCAAAGAATTAAAACCGAAGGCGCTGCCAGCAAGGCAGATATCTTCTTCACCGCTGACGCCGGCAACTTATACATGGCCAAGGAAGCAGGGCTGCTGCAGCCGATTAAGAGCGCCGCCCTGGAGAAAGCCATTCCCGCCAACTATCGTGACAAGGACAATATGTGGGTCGGGCTGACCATGCGGGCCAGGGTGTTGGTATACGCAAAAGACCGAGTGAAGCCGGAGGAATTATCCACCTATGAAGCATTGACTGAGCCCAAATGGAAAGGCCGGATTTTAGTGCGGTCATCTAATAATATCTACAACCAGTCAATGCTGGCTGCAGCCATTGCCATCCACGGTGAGGAAAAGAGCAAAGAGTGGGCGCAAGGTATTGTCGCCAATATGGCGCGAAAGCCGGAAGGCGGTGACCGAGATCAGGCGAAAGCAGTCGCCGCCGGCATTGGCGATGTAGCCATTATGAACACCTATTACCTGGGACAAATGCTGACATCCAAAGATGCGGAAGAGGTAAAAGCGGCGCAGAAGCTCGGCGTCTTCTTCCCCAATCAGAGCACGACCGGGACCCATGTAAATATTAGCGGCGCCGGCGTAGTGAAAACAGCGCCGAACGCGGCCAATGCGGTCAAACTGCTGGAGTATCTTGCCGAGGCCGAGGCGCAGCGCATCTTTGCCGAGGCAAGCGTCGAATATCCTGTCAATCCGGCGGTGGAGCCGTCCGCTCTGCTTAAACAGTGGGGAAGCTTTAAGCCGCAGGACATTAATCTGTCCAAGCTGGGCGAAAACAACAGACGCGCGGTTCAGATCCTGAACGAAGTTGGCTGGAAGTAGGCGCGCAAAGTGGGAAAGCAACGTGACTAGACTATATCGGGTCTTCCGGGAGATACATAGCTGGAACGTGCTGGCCATTGCCATTGTCACGCTAACGTCGGTTCCGGCTATTGCCATCATGCGAGACGCTCTTGTTCCGGCAACGGCAAACTGGAGCCATATCAAGGAATATTTGCTGACTGACTATATAATTAATACCGCCGTCCTGTTTGGTTTTTCCGGCTTCTTTGCCTCAATGCTGGGACTAAGTCTTGCTTATTTAATAACCGTTTTTGATTTTCCGCTGCGAAACTTTTTCCGGTGGGCGCTGATCTTGCCGCTCTCCATTCCCGCGTATATCGGTGCTTACACCTATAGCGGCATGGTAGATTATACCGGAGCGGTCACAAAACTGCTTAGCTGGGCGGCCGGCAGGCTGATTTTGCTTGACATTATGTCGGTGCCTGGCGCGATCTTCATTTTTACTTTTTTCTTGTTCCCTTATGTGTATGTCATCAGCCGGGGCTTCCTGGCAAAGTTTAGCGCTCCGTTTATTGAAAGCGCCAGGATGTTGGGGAAAAGTCCCCGGCAAATATTCCTTACCGTAGTGCTGCCTCTTTCCCGGGGCGTGGCTGCTTCAGGCTGCGCCCTGGTGCTGATGGAGGTGGCCAATGATTATGGCGTGGTCAGCTTTTTTGGCATTCCTACCTTTAGTGTAGCCATCTTCAAGGTTTGGTTCGGGATGGGCGACATTCACTCGGCAGTTCGCCTAAGTCTGTACCTCATGGGATTTGTTCTGGCTGCTGTTTTGCTGGAAAAGGCGCTGCGCGGCCAAAAGCGGTTTTCCATAACGACGGCTAAACCCCGGGAACTGACGCGGCAGCGACTGCAGAAATATGCAGGCTGGCTGGCTGCCGGATATTGCCTGCTGGTATTCGGTTTCGGTTTTGTTTTTCCGGTAATACAGCTTTTAGTGTGGGCACTATTGACCTACACCGAGGCCGTGACCGGCGACTTTATCCAGGCGGCGGCCAACACGCTGGTGGCGGCGGCTATTTGTGCTGCGGTAATTGTAGTTTGCGCCGCGATTATAACCAACAGCGCCCGCATCAGCCGGAGCGCTCCCGCCCGCCTGGCATCCAAGTTAACGGTTCTAGGCTACTCCATTCCCGGAGCGGTAATTGCCCTCGGTGTATTGATATTTTTTGCCGCGCTGTCCAAATTGACTGAGGCAGTATGGAATTATTCGCTGCTCACAAGTGTATTCATGCTGTATTTTGCGTACATTGTCCGATTTTTAGCCGTAGGCTGCAGTACTATCGAGAATGGCTTCGATAAGGTCGGCAAAACGTTCTTTGAAGCCTCCCGGACGCTGGGGCGCAGTATAACCGCAACCTTTTTTCAGGTTGACCTCAAAATGATATTGCCGTCGATGTTGGGAGCCTTCGCCCTGGTATTTGTGGATATGACCAAGGAATTGCCGCTTACGCTCATTCTGCGCCCCTTTAATTACAATACGCTGGCAAGCAAAGTGTACGAGTACGCGCACGACGAGCGCATCCAATACAGTGCTCCTGCTGCACTCATTATCATCGCCGTCTGCATTGTTTCGGTCTATTATTTGTCCAAAGCGGAGAAGGAGTGACCTTATGTTTCTCAAAATGCAGGATATCGCCTTTCGCTACCGGCACAGCGATAAGTGCGTGCTAAGCGGCTTTAATCTAAGTGTTGCTAAGGGAGAGGTTGTAGCGCTGGTCGGGCTGAGCGGCTGCGGCAAAAGTACGGTGCTGCGGCTGATCGCCGGGCTGGAGGCGCCGGAATGCGGCAGTATTTCAATCAACGGGCGGATTATGGCTAATGAATTGGTGTTTGTGCCGCCGGAAAAGCGTAATGTCGGTATGGTGTTCCAAGATTACGCCCTGTTCCCTCACTTAACGGTTGCGGAAAATATCGCATTCGGGCTAACCCGCTGGGACCGGCCGCAACGGGCGGAACGCGTTGTCAGGCTGCTACGGCTTATTCACATGGAGGAATATTGCGACCGGTATCCGTACCAACTAAGCGGCGGCCAGCAGCAGCGGGTGGCGGTGGCCAGAGCCCTCGCCCCTGGGCCGGATCTGTTTTTATTGGACGAGCCCTTCAGTAATATTGATGCTGCGTTGAAGGAAAGCATGCGTCAGGAGATTCGCTCAATCCTGCAGGCGGAAGAAGTAACCTGCCTGCTGGTTACGCATGACCAAAGCGATGTGGCGGATATGGCCGGCCGGGTAATACGCATATAGCGGGTTGCTTGGCGCTCCACGTTTTTCTGGTTGACAAGCAGATGACCGGCGGCATATAATTATCTTAAATTCAAGATAATTTTGCCGGGGAAGTGATCGGATGGCCAATGAAAGAACGCCTAAGCCGCCTGAGCTTGATCTGCGCTTTTTTCGGGTGTTTTCGCGTGCGTACCGGGCTGTGGCCGAAGCTGACGAGCGCAACATCAGAGGTTATGGTCTCCAAATCACGGAATTCGCCGTTTTGGAGCTGTTGTATCACAAGGGACCGCAACCGTTGCAGGAAATTGGTGCCAAGATACTGATCACCAGCGGCAGCATTACTTATGTAGTGAACAAATTAGAAAAACGCGGCTTGGTTGTTCGCCAGGCGTCTCACAATGACCGCAGGGTGACTTACGCCGTGCTGAGCGAAGCGGGCCGGGCGCTGATGGCGGAAATTTTTCCGCGACATGCCCGCAATATTGCTAAGTTGCTGGCAAGCCTTTCGGCTGCAGAGAAAGAGCAAGGTATTCGTATTTTAAAAAAGTTAGGCCTTTCATTACGTACGCAGTAAAATTTTTTTACACAAATATCTTAAATTTAAGATAAATAACAAAAGGAGTTGAGGAAAATGAAGCAAGAAGCAAGCAAGTATCAGGATTTAGGCTTGCTCCTGCTGCGCATCGGCATTGGCGTTATGTTCATGTATCATGGCTATCCCAAAATCATGGGCGGCGTTGCCGGCTGGGCTAAACTCGGGGCGGCAATGCAGTATGTTGGCATTGGTTTCGCGCCGGTATTTTGGGGCTTTATGGCGGCTGCTTCCGAATTTGTCGGCGGTATGCTGCTCATTGCCGGTTTGCTGTTCCGGCCGACTTGTTTGCTGCTGGTTATCACTATGGGTGTGGCGGTGGCGATGAAGTTGTCTGTCGGCGCGGGTCTGGCAGGCGCGGCGCATGCGCTGGAGATAGGGATCGTATTTCTCAGCCTGGTATTGATCGGGCCTGGCAAACTTAGCCTTGATGCTAAGTTCCCTTGTAAATTAGGCTGTAACACATTTTCGGTAAAATAAGAAAAAAAGTGGCCGGTTCTTTGGCTCACAGAGCCTAAGAACCGGCCTATTGTTTGCCGTGTGGTTAGTTGCCGTGCTGCGCGGGCGATGAACCGCCCGGACAATCAATTATGAAGATCTTATGAAGAACCTGTGCGATTTTAGCGCAGCGGTTTAACTTTGGGCAAATGGGTTTTATAATAATGGTAGCGCAAAGGGGTGAAAATATGGCCAATCATACCGTAGTGATTATTGATGATGACGCTAAGCTTGCTAAGCTTGTTGCGACTTATTTTGACAAGGAAGGCTTTCAAACCCATATTGTCCATGACGGCGCGCAGGCGGCAGAGGTTATAAAAGCCAGGAAGCCGGATATTATTGTGCTTGATTTAATGTTGCCTGGTGTGGACGGCTGGGAGATTTGCCGGCGCATCCGGCGCGAGCTGGACACGCCGATTATTATGTTGACTGCCCGGGACGAAGAAACAGACCGGTTGATTGGCCTGGAAATGGGAGCGGACGACTATGTGACGAAACCGTTTAGCCCGCGGGAAGTTGTGGCAAGAGCAAAGGCCATTCTGCGCCGGACGCGGAAACCGGCTAACAAGCCGGACAAAATTAAAAGCGGCGAGCTTATTATTGATTTCGCTAGGCATGAGGTGCATAAAAACGGCCAGCTCCTAGATCTGACGCCGACCGAATTTAGGATTTTGGAAATGCTGGCGACAAACGCCGGGCGCGTGTTTAGCCGACTGCAAATCGTCGAGCAAGTACAGGGCTACGCCTTTGAAGGATATGAAAGAACGGAGCTGCGCACGCCGCTGGCCGTGATTCAAGGTAATCTGGAAGGAATGCTGGAAGGGGTCATACCGGCGGACAAAGAGCAGCTCAATTCGTTATATGAAGAAACACTCTACTTAAACCGGATTATCACAGACCTCCGGGATTTAACGCTGGCTGAGGCCGGCCAACTGCAGCTTGACAAGCAGCCGACCGATCTCGGGCAGCTCTTGGTTCATGCTGTTGCCATGTTGAAACCGCTGGCTGAGGAAAAAGAAATAGAACTCACCGCTAAGCTGGCGCCGCTACCCAGCCTGGTAATCGATCGGGGCCGGATTGCTCAGGCTGTTTACAACCTGCTGACAAATGCCATCCGCTATACCGGGCGTAACGGTAAAATTGAGGTGTTGACCGGTGCGCTGCCGGATGGGGTTGTAATTGAAGTGCGTGATAACGGGCTAGGGATAGATGCGGCGGATCTGCCGCATATCTTTGATCATTTTTTCCGTGCTGACAAGTCGCGGACAAGAGAAAGCGGCGGTACGGGCATCGGGCTGGCAATCGTCAAACAGATTGCCGGGCTTCACGGCGGCGCTGTTGAGGTTACCAGCCGGAAAGGGGAAGGAAGTAACTTCAAGCTGTTTCTCCCTTATCATCACGCAAACGGGAAGGCAATGAAGGAGGCGAGAAAACCTGGATGAAGCTACAGGATGTTTTAAAGCTGATTGATGCGGCGGCAAGTAAAATGCAGGTTGGTTTCATAATCGTTACCGTTCAGGACGGACGGCTTATCCAAATGGAAAAAAGTGAAAAAATGCGGTTGCCTGCAGTTAGTTTGCGGGAATTGTCCGCCGACAAGGAAAGTATTGCCGTAAGCGTTTTGGCGCAAAGAGTTGCCGGAGCGCTCCGGGAACTGGCGTACGGGCAGGTAACTTTGGTGGTAAGAGACGGCGAGGTTATACAAATTGACCGCACGGAAAAACTGCGCATAGATCGGCTTCAGGGGCTTAACGGCGAAGGCATATAATAAAGCTGCATAGTTGGAAAAAATAGTCAGGGGGCTTGCTAGGTCTCCTGACTTGCTATTTAATATATATAAAGGCTATGCGAATGGGAGATGGTAAAAATGGAATCTGCGGGAAAGTGTGCACAGTGTAAAGTC
>JAOACF010000104.1:9298-9552 GCA_026417995.1 Negativicutes bacterium | reverse complement strand
GACAAAGGCTATACCAAAAGACATCAGGACAGCACTTGTCATGTTGTCTGCGACATTAGCGCCAAGATAAATCAGCAGAGCCGCGCCGAACTGCGCAATTGTAAGAAAGGGGGCGCGCCGGCCGAGTTTATCCGAAAGGTGTCCGATTGCTAATACACTCAGGCTGCCGAGGATATAAGGCAAGGAGGAAAAGGCGCCCATCTGCGCCCAGGAAAACCCGCGCGCCACTTTCAGATACGATGGCAGCCAGGCCA
>JAOACF010000104.1:0-9288 GCA_026417995.1 Negativicutes bacterium | reverse complement strand
ATCCCCCACCAAATGCAGGCAATAACGAAATAGTTGAAGGTCAACAGCCAAAACCGGTAATTGCCGACAAACGACTTCATCCGTTCCGTCAAACTTTCTGCCTGAACCTGCGCGGCCGCTTCTTTCTGCAGCGCGGCCTCTATATAGTCAAGTTCCGCTTTGTTTACATGCTTATTATCACGCGGATGATCAGTAGTATAAAACCATATCAACGCCAGTGGTATGAGTCCTAACAAGCCCAGGCTGAAGAAGCTGGCGCGCCAGCCAAAAGCGCCGATAAAGGCCGCGAAAAACGGCATGGCAATAGCCGGACCGACCATTAGCCCCAACAGCCAGGCCGAATTCGCTTTGCCGCGCTCGGACGGCGGAAACCAATTTTTGACAAAAGCACTTTGCATCGGCCAGTGCATGCCTTCCCCCAGTCCGAGAATAATGCGCGCGGCAATCATTATTGCGAACGTGGAAGCAAGACCTCCCATGGTTACCGCTACCGTCCACAGCACTATCGACAGCGCCATGGCTTTGCGGGGCCCGATCCAGTCGCCCAGCGGACCGGTTACTATATTAGCCACCCCATAGGCGACCAGAAAAGATGTCATCAACAGACCCATTTGCACCGGCTGACCCTTAATCCCCATGTCTGCCAAAAAATTTGCATCGGCAACCAGCACCGAGACATTCACGCGGTCTAAATAGGCGACAAGCAAAGTAATAAAAAGAATAACTGCAAGAACAATACGCCCCCTGGTTGGTCTGGCCACAGCCGCTGTCGCCGTGATAGCGCCGGTATTTGCTTCCATTATCGCTCCTCCTTTTTCGTTGCCCTTGCGCATACATCTAACGCTAAGACTTCTGCAGAAAACCAGCCATATGACCTTCCGCCGGGTCTTTTTATACCCTAGGTGTAATGCTTTACGCATCTGCACGGCTCGGTTAACCGGTCTACGGCCTCGGCTTCCCAGTATTACTCGCAATGTTATGAATCTTGTATACACAAGTCGTTGGTTTCATTATAAGCGAGGAGCATCCCACCGTCAATACACTAATGTTTTTTAAGAACGTATTTAATTGAGACACCATAAAGAAATTAGTGTAAATTTGTATACTAACTCTGCAGCATCTCTCCTACTGTTGCCAACTGATAGCCCCATGCCTGAAGCTGGCGTATGATATCCTCAACCGCGGCGGGCGTATTCGCGCCGTGGAGATGAAACAAGACGATTGAACCGGACGAAACTCGCGTTAAAACTTGCTCACTGATGTCCCACGCCGGGAGACCGGTCCAGTCGTGGGTATCAATATCCCACATAACCAGCGCTGCGTAGCCAAGATCCCGGAGCACCTCCGTGACAGCCGCATTGTAACTGCCGTACGGCGGCCGGAAGTAGGGGGCGGGCGATTGCCCAGCAGCCTCGACTACTGCCGTCCTGGCCGCCTCGATCTCCCGCTGCATTTCATCCCGTTCGAGCCGGGAAAATGGCGGGTGCGAATAGGAATGATTGGCTACTTCATGACCTTCCGCTAGCATGCGCCGCACCAAGTCCGGATGATCATTGACCCACCTGCCCAGCAAGAAAAAAGTAGCTTTGGCCCGATTAGCTTTCAGCGCATCGAGTATAGCGCCCGTATTATACGGACTGCCGCCGTCATCAAACGTAAGCGCGACTAATGGCCGGCTGACATTAACATGATAGATTGCGCCATAATATTCAGCTTTCGCCCGTGGCCGGGGCTCTGGCAAAGGCCTTGCCGGAGGCGGCGCTTTCGCCGCCAGTTCGGCAACCGTAACCAGCTTATAGCCTTGCCGCTTAAGCGCCGCAATGACTTCCGGCAGCGCTGCCACTGCCGGCTTCACTTTATAGTTGAAGTGCAGGATTGCACCGCGGGCTGCGGCTGTTTTCGCCTTTTCAACGACCGCTTCTTTCGTCATGAGTATCCAGTCAGCCATGTCGTTGCCGCGTATAATCAGCGCCCCGGGCGCAATTTCGCTTACGGCATTGAAAAATTTGGGTTCGTAGTATTGGTATGGCGGCCGAAAGACTTGCGGCCAGCTACCGGTAGTTTTTTCAATAATAGCGTGGGCGTCGGCCAACTCCTTCTTGATGTCTGCCGGCTGTACGTCCCCCCAGTACCGATGCAGAAGGCCATGGTTGCCAAACTGATGCCCCTGCTCGGCCGCCTGTTTGACAAGCGGAGCATATTCCTTAATAAATTGCGCGTCCAAAAAGAAGGTCAGCTTTATACCCTGCTCTCTGCATACCGCCAGAATGCGGCCGAAATCAGCAGGGTCGGCAAAATCCTCTACCGTAACTGCTACCCATTTGTCGCCCACCGGAAAACCGTCTACAGGTTCGGCCGCTTCTATGGCAGGACAAATCAAAAGTATAAATAAAAAGAAAAGAATACTCGTTCGGGTTATCATCCTAGCATCCTCCCGCCTTGTTATGTCTTTTTCCAGGATATGGCGGGAGCAGGAAATATATTACCGTTTCTTTTGCCGGTATCCGTGCCCTTGCGATACTTTACGGCCAATTCCGCTGATTTTGCCGGTAATGCAGGAGCGGCAATGCGCCGGAGTATCGTTGATGCAAATTTTACCGGGATATAACGCGTACATTCGGCGATAATCCCCTTCGGTGACATTAGGCATAACCACATTGGCACCGCTCTTGAGCGCAATCACTCTGCCGTTGGGGTCAAGCGTTTCCATAGCGGTGGTAGCCGGTATATTGATATCAGGCATAAGCAGCCGAGTTATTGCCATTACTTTGAGGCTGAGCGTGAAGGTTCCTCCCTTTTCGCCGCGAAGCGGCGTATCCTCATTGGGGATAAATGGTCCCACGCCAATCATATCAGCGTCAATCTCTTTAAAAAAGAGAATATCCTCAGCCAGTGATGCCAGAGTTTGGCCGGGAAGACCAACAAGGCAGCCTGTCCCCACCTCAAACCCAAGTTCTTTTAAATCACGCAGGCAGCGCTTGCGATTTTCATGGCTCATCCCCGGGTCAAGCGCTTCATACAGTTGCCGGTCGGTTGTTTCAATGCGCAGCAAGTACCGGTCAGCCCCAGCCTCCTTATAGGCCTGATATTCTTCCCGGGTTTTTTCACCGAGGCTGAGGGTAAGCGCCATCCCCAGCGCCTTGATTTCCCGGATGATATGCTGCATGGTGGCAACATCGAACCAGGCATCCTCGCCTGACTGCAGGACGACGGTTTTATAGCCATAATTTTTGGCCTTGGCGGCAAAATCAATTATCTGCTCCGGTGTAAGACGATACCGTTCGATTTTGGTATTATCGCGGCGCAAGCCGCAATACAGACAATTCTGCCGGCAGATATTCGAGAACTCTATCAGGCCGCGCAAGTGCACTTCATCGCCTACATATTGAGCGCGCACCCGGTCAGCCGCCGCGAATAACTCGGCGTTATGCGTATCTGACTTCAACAGTTCAACAATTTCCTCTTTGGTTAATTCGTGCGTTTGTTCAGCTTTGGCAATAAGCTCCAGCATGGTTTCTCCTCTTATAAATAAATTTGGCATTCATACTAATTAAATTATAATTGACAGACAGCCAGATAGCCAGACGGCAACTGACTGAACAAATTATAACAGCTATGTTTCTTGGCAAACAGGGCAAACTAAATTCACTAAATGAACAGGAGGTGGTAGCTTAATGGCCAAAAGCGAAAACCCGAAATATCCATACTGGAATGGCAAGAATCTTAAAGGCCAGGATCATGTAGGCGCTAAGTATTTAATCAGCGAAGGGCCGAAAAACAGCAAAACCGGCGCCAAATATGACGTCAGCGTTGATACGGTTTCCGCCAGGGATCTGCAAAAATAGATTAACCTGATTCACTTCAGGAAAGGAGGTGCGCCGTTTGGCTAAGTGCAAAGATGACTCCTCTTCCAAGAAAAGCGTTTCCGCCGAATTTGCCTGTGAGCTGTCTCCCGGCAAATGCGCCGATAAATCTAAATCCAAGAAGTGCAAATAGTACGAAAGGGAGCCTGCGTCATTCGCAAGCTCCCTTTGTTTTTATGAAGAGACAATTTGTGCCTCTAGACCCCCAGTTTTTTACATTAAGAATTTGGGCAAAATCCAAAATCCTATTGATGCTATGATAAGCCAGAACATGCAGATAAAAGCCATGAAGCCCCATACTTCTTTCAACTTCATGCCCACTAAAGCAAGCGCCGGGATGACATATAGCGGCTGAATCAGATTAGTCACCTCATCGCCATGTACAAATGCATTCATGACTAAGGGTATATTGGCGTTTAGAGCTTTTGCAGCATCCATAAGAATTGGCCCCTGAACAATCCATTGCCCTCCTTGCGATGGAATAAACAGGTTTACGAATGCGGCTGATAAGAAAGACCAGACATATATAGTATCGGTTGTTGCAATTTTTATTAAGATGTCGGCTACGACCTTCCCTAACCCGGATGCAGTCATCATACCCATAATACCGCCGTAGAATGGAAACTGAAGCATTACCTCGGCGGCAGGTTTCATAGTGTCCTTGAAAGCGTCTACAAACTTTCTTGGAGTATTATACAAAAACGCATTGAGCGTCAAGAACATAAATATAACAAAGTTAAAATCAAGCGATTTCATAATTCCCTTCGTCCAGATACTGTGTACGATAACCGCAAGACCAGCCGCCCCTAGCACGAACATGAGTATTCTGCTTCCGTTCATTTTATCAGCTATAGTTTGCTCAGCATCGGCTTCAACTGTAGCTGCCGATAATTGGTCGCCTTTAGCTTCGTACATAATAAGTTCATTCTTGGGGGGACGGGTATAAACGCCAAGCAATATCACCGTAACCACTAGCACAAAAAACAATACAGTATTTACCGGATTATATACAGTAACATCTTGCGTAAATACACCGATACTCTTCTCCAAAAAATGTCCTTTCGTTGCAACTAGCGCATATACACTGGCGCTGGGGCACCAGACCTGACCAAGAATCATAGTAGTATAGCCGGCAGCAATCATTAAGGGGAAATGCAAGCCTTTTACATTTCGCGAAAGTTGCATCGCCAATATAGGCGTCAAAATCGTTGAGAATGCCCAGTTTATCAGACTGGAAATAAAACCAAACAGCAACAAGACTATCATTGCGGCAGGTGTCGATTTAGGCATCTGCGCAACTCTGGCTAAAAAACGTTCAACGGCCGGAGCTTTTGCCGCCGCCCCGCAACAGACAACCATGAAGGACATTTGAAAGGCAAAGCCAATCATTGTCCAAAGCCCATTATACCAACCTAAAACCAACTTCATTACATTCCAATTCGCTACCCCTAGCCCGAATATAAAAGCCAAGAGCGTTAGAATAACGCAAAAAACAAAGGAATCAGGGATTATTCGATCGGCGGCGAATTGAAACATCTTTGATAAACGCCATAACATTTTTTTAACCTCCCCTCATGTTAACACCCGAGAAATTAAACGTAATAAGCCGATGCTTTCAATTGATGGATAAGTTTTTTCATAAATTTTTTTCTAATCTCAGGGATATCTTCCGGCGCGTATTTATAAAATCCCTCTCCGGTTTTTATGCCAAGCTTCCCCTCCTTTACTTTTTGTCGCAACAAGGTGTTGGCGCATTGCGAGTTATCCATCACTTTCAGCAAATTGTCCCCCACGATGCACCAAATATCTAAGCCGCCAAAATCAGCGACCTCAAGCTGTCCGGTAGTAGCATAACGGAAGGCCGGTCCAAATTTTAACGCTTTGTCAATATCTTCCGGCTCGGCTATGCCTTGCTCAATGATCGAAAAAACTTCGCGGGCTACCCCTTGTTGAATGCGATTGGCAACCAAGCCGGGAACATCCTTTAAAACTTTAACGGTTTGTTTTTTTATTGATTGATAGAGCGTCTCCACTTCCTTGTATACTTCTGGCGGCATGTTGCCAAAGAAGGACATCTCCACAATCGGCATCAAATGGCCCGGATTGTACCAATGGCACACCATCATCCGCTTTTTGCGCTTTTCGCTTACCAGTTCCATCATAGGTTTTAGCGGAAGACTGGAAGTATTGCTGGCAAAGATGGTTTCCGGCGCACAAAACCCGTCAAGCTGCTTAAACAGATTTTGCTTTAGCTCCATAATTTCGGGCACCGCTTCGATAACGTAATCCCGATCTGCCACGGCTTCCCGCAAATCGGTACACAGCGTGATTCTGTCAAGCGCCGGCTGAATGGCTTCGGTAGAAATAAATTGTTCCTCAGCCAGCAATTCCAACTCTTGCTTAATCAGTTCTATTGCTTTTGTGAGCACCGTCGCATTCGTATCGTAAAGTTTCACGTCATAGCCGTAGAGCGCAAAAGTTTCGGCGATTCCATGCCCCATCGTGCCTGCGCCTACAACACCAATTTTTTTTATCATCGTCTATCCCTCATCCCGCTCTATTTTTCAACCCTAAGATTTGCCTGGCTTCATCCGGGGTTGCAATCTCTTTATTGATCTCGCGGATAAGGCGGCCTGCTCTTGCAACGAATTCGGCATTCGACTTTGCCAGCCGGTTTTTAGCATAGTACACGTTGTCTTCCATACCGACCCGAACGTGCCCCCCCAGTGCGAGGGTAGCGTATAAAATGGGCATATGTCCTGCGCCGATACCAAAGGCAGACCAAGTACAATCATTAGGTATCAAACTCTTCAAGTATACTAAGTTTTCTACCGTCGCCGCAGTGCCGCCCGGGGCGCCCAATACGAATTGAAAGTGAAGCGGCCCTGTCAAAACGCCTTTTTTCAAATAATACATGGCGTTGTAGAACATACCGGCATCAAATACTTCGATTTCCGGCTTTACATTGATCTCCTGCATGGTTTTCCCCAGCTTCTCCAAAAACAAGGGATGATTCATAAAAATACCGCTGTGCGCCCAATTCATGGTGCCGGCGTCATAGGAAGCCATTTCAGGTCTCAGTTCAATCAGATGAGCCATTCTCGTTTCGTCAGTGGCATGTAAATCGCCGGAAGTGGTTAGGTTCAGAATAATGTCACACTTGCTTCTGATCAGTTCCACCGTCTCGCGGAACTTTTCTTTATTCATCGTACCTTTGCCCTCATCATCACGCATATGAAGATGCGCGATTGCCGCGCCTGCCTGCCAGCATTCATAAACGTCGTCGGCAATTTCCTGCGGCGTCATGGGGACAGCCGGGTTATTCTCCTTAGTTGGCCATGCTCCGGTTGGAGCTACGGTAATAATTGTTTTATCCACCCGCATTCACCTCATAAAGTATTTTGAATAAATAGAAAGCAATATCTGTGCCAACCCTGCATACCCGCATGTTCCAGGTTTTTGGGCATGATAAAAAGGCGAACTGATGATTTTTTTCATCGGTTCGCCTTTTTGTAGTTCGATAATTCAGATATTGTCGGCAACACTCTTGATGCTAAATTTCATCAACGATGATGAGATTTGTCATCGATAATGTTTACGCCCAATTTTTTGGCTTTTTTAACAATCGTAGACTGATCAATTTTTAATACTTTGGCGGCCTTCCTTGTGCTCCCGCAAGCCGCAAGCACTCTTTCGATCGTCTTTCGCTCAAGATTTTCCACAACTTCCTTAAGTCCGGCCTCAGCGCCCAGGAGTTCTGTATAATAAGGGTCAACATTGAGTAATCCGCCAAGCGTCTCAGCGCTGATAGCAGACTGCTGCTCTCCTATGATTACCAATCTTTCCACTATGTTCTGCAGCTCTCTGATGTTTCCCGGCCATGAATATTGCTTCATGATTTCCAGGCCGCTTGGCTCAATTACGATAGACTTGCCATATTTAGTGTTATAGACAGCAAGAAAATAGTGCGCGAGTGTTTCGATGTCCGACCTCCTCTGCCGCAAAGGAGGAATGTTTATGGGAAATACGTTAAGCCTGTAGTAAAGATCTTCACGGAATTTTCCTTGCTTTACCAGTTCTTTTAAATCACCATTGGTGGCCGCGAGAATTCTGACATCAAGTTTAACCGGTTTTGTTCCGCCTACGCGTGTTATTTCCTTGTGCTGAATTACGCGAAGAAGTTTAGACTGAAGCTCGAGCGGCATATCTCCGATTTCATCCAGTAAAAGTGTGCCTTTATCGGCTAACTCAAACATGCCCATCTTGCCGGAAGAAATTGCACCCGTAAAAGCACCTTTCTTATAACCGAAAAGTTCAGCCTCCAACAGATTCGACGGGATGGCTGCACAGTTAACCTTAATAAAAGAACCAGTGCTCCTGTTACTGTTCAGATAGATCTCGTTGGCGACAACCTCTTTGCCTGCACCGGTTTCACCCGTAATCAGCACGGTTACATCCAGCTTAGCTACCTGATGTATCTGCTTGATTACCTGCTTGATTTCCGCACTTACCCCTATCAGACCGCTATTGATCTGCTGCCGGCGCAAAAGCTCAATTTCCTGGTCGCTCTTATTTTTATCTTTCTCAACGGCCTTCATCTTCTGCTGCGATGCCTCCAACTCAGCCTTCATCGCCAGCAAGTCGGTTATTTCCCGATCGATCACGACTACTGTTTTGACGTTACCCTCCTCGTCGAAGATGGGGTTTCCGGTAATTAACATTTTTGTACCGTTCCGCAAGCTTTCACCCATTGAATTTACTTGTTTCTTTTGTCTTATCACCTCAGGAGTTACCGCATTTTTATATAAACCCTCGTTTAGGAGATCCTCGACATGCTTGCCGAGAACCTCTTCAGGCCGTATTCCCGTTATACGCGTATACGCTTTATTAATGTAAAGTGTCTTACCCTTTCCGTCAGCAATATAAATGCCGTCATAAAGATGATCGCCTATTTCGCGGAAATCAAATTCTTTCAGATGCCTCAACTCATTGTATACTTTTTTTAATCCGACTGCTATGTTTTCATGGTCATGGCTAATGTCGCACTTCATCTCTTGGATATCGCTAATCAATCGATCTAAAAAACTCATAGCGCAAAATTTATCCTTAATGCCCATAGCCATCCTCCAATAACAAAATGCGCTGTGCAGCCAACAGCCCGCAACCCAAATGCTGTTTGTTTCTACCAAAGCCTCGGCTTTACCTGCCGCTGGCTCACCCCTAAGGCTATATCGGCACAAATAATCCTCGCATAAAGAAAACACGGCTTGTGACGACCCTATATAGGATGTACAAGCCGATGCTTTATCCAGGAAGAAAGATTTCCACTTTCCTATCGGGTAATAATCTGCAAAACGCCTAATACCGTATCCTCAGATGCGGAATTCCCAAACAAGTTCAAGTGTTCTCACTCACAGCTTCAACT
>JAOACF010000103.1 GCA_026417995.1 Negativicutes bacterium | reverse complement strand
GCAATACCTTTACCTGCACAGGAGCAAGCCAGGTTGGAAAAGCCCCCGCATAATGCTCAATGAGTATTCCAATAAAACGTTCCATGCTACCGTAGGCGACACGGTGAATCATGACTGGGCGATGCTTTTGGCCGTCTTCACCGACATAGGTGAGATCAAAGCGTTCAGGCATAAGCATATCGAGCTGAATTGTACCGCACTGCCAGGTACGGCCTATAGAATCGCGCAGGTGAAAGTCAATTTTAGGTCCGTAGAAGGCTCCGTCCCCCTCATTGACTTTATATGGCATGCCTCTCTCTTCCAGCGCCTGACGCAAGGCAGTGGTCGCAGTTTCCCAGATTTCATCTGACCCCATCGCCTTTTCCGGCTTGGTGCTCAGTTCGGCATGATAGGAAAGCCCAAACCGGCTGTATACCTCGTCAAATAGCGCCATGACGCCGATAATCTCTTCTTTAATTTGGGAAGGCAGCATAAAAATATGAGCATCATCCTGGGTAAAGCTGCGTACTCGCATCAAACCGTGCAAAGCTCCGGAAATTTCATGCCGGTGCACCAGACCAAGTTCGCAGGTTCTAAGCGGCAGATCCCGATAGCTGTGATGCTCGTTGCGGTAAACCAAAATGCCGCCCGGGCAGTTCATCGGTTTAACAGCGTATCCTTCCCCGTCGATTGTCGTGAAATACATATTTTCGCGGTAGTGATCCCAATGACCGGATTGCTGCCATAATTTCTGATGCAATATAACCGGTGTCTTAATTTCCTGATACCCATATTCAAAATGCAACTTGCGCCAAAATTTCTCCAGCTCATTCCGGATCACCATGCCTTTCGGATGGAAGAAGGGAAAGCCTGGTCCTTCATCCTGCATACTGAATAAATTTAGTTCACGTCCCAGCTTCCGATGGTCGCGTTTGGCCGCTTCTTCCAGCATATTTAGATATGCGTCAAGGTCAGCCTTTTTTTCAAACGCGGTGCCATAGATGCGCTGCAGCATTTTGCGTTTCTCATCACCACGCCAATAGGCTCCCGCCAAGCTTTGCAGCTTGACTACTTTGACCCTGCCAGTCGACGGCACATGCGGGCCGGCACAGAGATCGACGAACTCTCCTTGTTTATAGAGTGAAATCGTTACATCCTCAGGCAGGTCACGGATAAGTTCAACTTTATATATTTCCCCCATACTTTCAAACATTCGAATGGCCTCGGCTCGACTGACCTCCAGCCGTTCAATCGGCAAATCTTCCTTAACAATATTTTCCATTTCGGCCTGAATTTTTTCCAAATCTTCCGGCGCAAACGTATGAGTGCAGTCAATATCATAATAAAAGCCATTGGCAATTGCCGGACCAATGCCGAATTTGGCATCTTTATACAAACGCTTAACAGCTTGGGCCAAGATATGTGAGGCGCTATGTCGCAGCGCATCTTTACCCGCAGCATCCTCAAAGGTCAAAAACTGCACTTCGCAGTCTGTTTCCACTTTGGTAGTCAAATCGACAACCCGGCCATTTACCAGTGCAACAAGAGCCGCTTTAGCCAAGCTGCGGCTCAGCATCTCGGCTACGGTGAGCAAAGTCGCGCCTTTGTCCACTTCGCGCACTGAACCATCTTTTAGAGTAATACGTACTTTTTCCATGTTAAACCCCCTAAAAGTTGAAAATAAAATAACTCCCATCCTGTTAGGGACGAGAGTATTACCCGCGGTTCCACCCTGGTTGGCCAAATGACCCGGCTCAAAGGCTGATAACGGAACGATCCGGCCAGACTTACTCAGGTTCAGTCTGACAGTTTGAAGGCGGTAACCGCCGGTTGGCGTCAGGAAGCTCTCAGCTACTGCTCCCATTCTCTGCGACGCTCAATTCCTGTGGTCTTGTCCTTCGCATTACTTCTAATTTTTATTAATTTATCCAAATTATATCCCGTTCTGTAAAGTTTGTCAATGTACCATCCTAGCGCGGCAGAATTGGCGAAATGATATCGGTATTGCAAAAGGCGCACCCCGAATCGCACAGCGCCACACGATCCTCGAAGACGCTTTCGATCGTCCCTGCCAGTTCCTGTGTATTGATCGATGTTTTGTTATGGATAATGATATGGTGCGGCGCAAGAGAAATCAAGGCACTGACCAGCAAGTCCTCATAATTGATTTCGTCCGCGTTCTGCATGAGGATATTATCAACATGCTGATTTTTTACCGGTTTTCCTTGTTTGTCCAATAGCTTAAAGGTGTTTTCTCCGCTGAGTACAATATGAACTTCATCAATCCGCGGCTCCTGTACATCCACAAAATAGCGAAGCACGCGAATAAACTCCTTATATTCGAGTTCCAAGACAAATTCATCTACAACCTTGTCAACTAACAGCCTTAGTTGTTCCCGGTAACTTTTCAGGCGAAATTGGATAAAGCCTTCCAGCACTAATTCGTGGTTAGTCTCAAGATACTCCTGAATTTTAGTCTGAATATGCGTATGCCGCGCCGTAAAGTTAAAATCAGGCATAAGCGGATTATTCGAATTCAGAATTTGCAACGTGCTGTCAAACAAGGTATCGCGTTCGCTTTCGCTGAAATAATAATAACTGGTGTCAATTATTTTTCGCACCAAGCGTTTTTCTTCCCGCAGAACGACAATGTCAGCCAGTATCTTCGCCACATAATTTTTTAGTGTGCTTTTAATACGTTCGTAGTTATAAAAAGAGAGTTCTCCCTCGGTCAAATTGCAACCAAGAAATGTATAGGTGCCTTTACTTATCTCATCTACAGCTATGCGAAAACCATCAGTAGCGAAGCTCCGGCAGTCCTGTTGCAGTCTGGCTCTTATATCATCGGTTGTTCCCGCCAATCCGATTGAAAGCAATTTCACTGCCCTCACTCCTTTCTTTGCTATAGTATATGTGCGAGTACGACTTCGCATACAAAACACAGCAAAGAAGAAGCACGGCTAAGGCAAAGAAAAAACAACCGCTTAGGTTGTAAAAATCAGCTAAATTCCTGTAATTTCTGGCGAATTTCAGCCAACCACTCATCACGGTTGCGAACTACAAACTTCATTGTCCGCCCCTGAATGGTAGTTACAATCAATGCATTGGCGATAACCAGGAGTGATTTGGCCGGCTTAATCTCGGCAATATGCCATAGTGACATCTCTTCTAAATATTTATTGCGAATATCCATCAGATAGCCGACAAAAACGAGCCGTTCACTCGTCAGGTAAAGTGCCCCGCTATAGGCCTGATTACCCATAGACATACTGGCTAAATCTTTTTTTAGAATAACTTCGTGTTCGTTTAACGGAAAACTATACACAAAAACGCTCCTTTAGATTTGAGTATTTAGATATTCGACACTGACAGCTTCTGTCCCTGCTCTACATTAAACCGGGAGGCGATAGCTTGCGAATACGTTTTGGATATGTTGCCATTGCCCTGGGAGCGCCCCAAGGATCCCCAAATAAAACAATCACCGTAAAAAATTTTGAAAGAATACAAGATCCCGAGGGCCGACTGTTCCGTCTGCGTTCCATACTGCGTGAAAATTTGGAAACTACCATACGCATCCTACGTTATAATGTTGCGCATCAAATTCATGTATACCGTTTTACTTCCAAAACCGTTCCTTTGGCGACACATCCCTATACTGCTGGTTGGGATTATATCGAAGAATTTAAAGTGCAGTGGGCCGAAATTGGGAAGATCATTGCAGCTAACGATCTTAGGGTCAGCGCTCACCCGGATCATTATACATTATTAAACAGCCCGCAACCTGAAGTTTTATCCGCATCCATCCGCGATTTGGAATATCATGTGGCAATGCTTGATGCCATGAAGATTGCAGCGGGGCCACAACTAGTCATCCACATCGGCGGCCTCTACAAAAATAAAGTTAGTTCGCTTGAAAGGTTTATCACCGAATTCAATAAACTTCCTGCCTCTATCCGCTTCCGACTCATGCTGGAAAATGACGATAAAATCTACTCTACATCGGACGTTTTAGCGTTGTGCCAGACAATTAAAGCCCCTATGGTACTGGATATTCATCATCACGCCTGCGTACAGAGCGGCGAACCGCTAAGCAGTCTGTGGCCCCAAATTATCAAAACCTGGAACGGCGCAATACCCAAGATACATCTTTCCAGCCCTAAAAGCGAAAAGGATTTTCGCAGTCATGCTGATTATGTCAACGTAGAAGACTTCTTAGGTTTTTTACAGATGGCAAAAGAAATCAACCATGATTTTGACGTCATGGTTGAAGCAAAGCAAAAAGATCTGGCCATGTTAAAACTCTTAAACGATTTAGAAAGCATTCCCGGCATAGTCAGAGTGAACGAGGCAACTATCGAGTATTAACCCTCATCCGGTTTGAGTAGTAGCCGGCGGCTGGGATGACGTCCGCTTCTGCCAAAGATACACTGCCAGAAAACCGCCTAATCCAATTATGTCAGTTATTAATCCGGGAATCATCAGACAAAGCGCCCCCACAAGGAGTACCGCACGCTCCAGCAAAGTGCACTGCCGAATTAACCAGTTTTCAAGAGCTGCGCTTAAGGCCACAACGCCAATTATTGCAGTAATGCATGCTTCTATAAATTCAATTGTGCTGAAGCTTCCAGTCAATAGCAGCATTGGAGAGTACGCCGCCAAAAACGGTACCAAAAAGCCTGCTACGCCGAGGCGCGTGGAAGTCCAGCCTACCTTGTATGGGCTTGCTCCCGCGATTCCCGCCGCAGTAAAGGCGGCAAGGCAAACCGGCGGCGTCAGGTTGGACAAACATGCAAAGTAAAATACAAAGAAGTGTGCGACCAGCGGCGGTACCCCGAGTTTAATAAGCGCCGGAGCAGCAATAGTAGCAGCTACGATATAGCAGGCGGTTGTCGGCAGACCCATGCCTAAGATCAGTGCAGTCACCATAGTCAAAACAAGTGTAAGGATGATGCTTCCCTGTGACATGGAAATGATATTAGCCCCGAAGGTAAGTCCTAAACTTGTCAGCGAACTCACCCCTACAACAAAACCAACGACGGCGCACGCCATTGCCACGCCCACAGCTCCCCGCGCTCCGTTTTCCAGCGCTCTTAAAACACCGTGGAACGATATACGCGTCTCTTTTTTGAACCAGCTAACAATCACGGTGATAAATATGGTAAAAAATGCTGCATAGAGAGGTGTAATACCATAGAGCAGTAGCGCCACTATCGCTATAACGGGTATCGTTAGATGCCCGTTTGCTTTCATTACCTCACCTACGCGCGGCAATTGATCCTCAGGTATCCCTTCAAGACCGTTCTTAACTGCTTCAAGATGCATCATGCACCAGCAGGCTAGATAATACAGAAATGCCGGCAAGATAGCCGATAGCATAATGGTTGTATACGACATACCCAAAAATTCAGCCATGACAAAGGCAGCAGCCCCCATAACCGGCGGCATGATTTGTCCGCCGGTTGAAGCCACGGCTTCCACTGCCCCTGCAAAATGCGGCTTATAGCCAATACTCTTCATCAAAGGAATAGTAAAAGCACCGGTGGTAGCAACATTAGCAACTGCACTCCCATTAATTGTGCCAAGTAAGCCACTGGCAACAATAGCCACTTTCGCCGGTCCGCCCGGCGAACTGCCAGCAATGCCCATCGCCAGTGAATTAAAAAATTTTGCCATCCCTGTTTCGGCCAGGAATGCTCCAAATAGGATGAACAGAAAGATATATGTCGAAGATACCCCCAGGGCTACACCGTATATTCCTTCCGTGGTTAAAAACATGTGGTCGATGATACGCTCGAGACTATATCCCCGGTGTCCAAATTCACCGGGGATATAGTTGCCAAAAAGCGCATAACCGATAAACAATAGGGCCATAATCGGCAGTTCTTTACCTGTAGCGCGCCGGGCTGCCTCTAAAACTAAAAGACACAGGAGCGCGCCGGTATAAATATCCAGCGAAGTCGTAACTCCTCCGCGATTGGCCAGATCATCATATTGCGTAAACAGATAAACCCCTACGTAAATAGCCAATGCAGACAAACACAGATCTATAGCTGTTATGGAATTGCGCGGGCTTTTACGGCTCGCAGGATAAAGAAAAAATACCAATACCAGGATAAATGTCAGGTGAATACTCCGCTGTTTAATCGCCTCGAGTACGCCAAAACCCGCAGTATATAAATGAAACAGGGAAGTAAGTATCGCAATAGCCGCTATGACTTTTGCAAGCGCCCCGGTAAACTTACGGTAGCGGGCCTCCGCCTCGTATTTGCGGAGTACCTGTTCCACTTCTTCCGTCTTTTCTTCATTAACGAAAGCATCTATAGTTTTTTTGTCAATTGCCGTTTTTTTGTCCTCGCTCAAATACGGCCCCCCTTAGAACCATCTAACAGTTATTTCTTTAATCCTTTTTCTTTGTAATATTTCTCAGCGCCCGGATGTAGCGGAACCGTCATGCCATTTAAAGCCCGCTCGAAAATCATGTCTTTAGCGGCTGAATGAGCAGCCACTAAATCTTTTTGATTTTCATACAATGCTTTGGTCAGATTGTAGACCAAGTCATCTTTGAGATCATCCCGGCAGATGAGCAGGTTAGCAACAGCAACCGTGCGTACGTCCTCAGTTTGCCCGATATAGGTGCCTTTCGGGATAACAAACTCATAGTACCAAGGCATCTCGGTCGTTAATTTTTTAATCATATCTGGCTCTAATGAGAGGATGCGGATTTTCATGGATGAAGCTGCGTCCATCACCGCTGCCGTCGGCAGTCCGCCCGCGATTAAGATGCCGTCTACCCGGCCGTCTTTCAGCGCTTCAGCCGCCTCGGTATAACCGAGGTAATCAACTTTGACGTTTTTCTTATCTTTGTAGTCCAAGCCATACAATCCGAGAATTTCTTTCGAATTCACTTCCGTGGCACTGCCTACAGCACCCGGGACAAACTTTTTACCCTCAAATTGTTTAATGGAAGTGATATTGGAGTTGGCATTTACAACTATATGCATGACGTTGGGATACAAGTGTGTAATGCCGCGCAGCAGCTTGACCGGCTTATCCTTAAACATCTCCTGCCCGTTGTAAGCATAATAAGCTACGCCATTTTGCGCAAAAGCGATTTCCGCTTCTTTCTTTTGCATCAGGAGCACGTTTTGCGGCGTTCCGGCAGTAGCTTGGGCTGATGCTTTTACATTGGGCACTTTTTGATTGAAAAGCTGCGCCATCGCATTGCCCAGCGGGTAATAAACGCCTCCGGTCGTCGCTGTTGCAATATTAATGTTCTCAGGTTTACCTGCAGTCGGACTGGTTCCGCATCCTGCAGCAATTAATGATAATGCAATAATCCCCATAAGAAGCCAGAACAACTTGCTTTTTCTCATTCCCATCCCTCCGTGCTTATTATCCTGCCAGCCAAATGGCTATGTTGGTAATTGTATGTAGCGCCTGGCCAGGAATTATTTTTCACTTATCTGATTATTTTGACAAGATAAACCGAAATCCTTTAAGTGAAATACATAACATATAATAATTTCCCAAAATGTTATATTTACATTTATTTCCGGGCAATGGAAAATATGTTTTTTATATTAATGTGCTCTCAGCGAAGAATCTCCGTGCGCCCCGCGCAATTGCTTCCGCTATAATTTTCCGATGGTCTGTGGTCTGGAGCAAAAAACGCTCTTCCGTGTTGGTAATATAGCCTACTTCAACAATAACAGCCGGGACTTTATTGGCTTTTAATACCCAGTAATCGCCGGGGTATGCCCTATTATCAGCAACCGTTACCTTCTGCAATTCTCCATGAATATAATCAGCGAGCTTTTTGCCGGCTTCTGACTTAGGCGCATAAAAAGTATGTATGCCCCTTCGTTCTGGCTTAGGGTCAGCATTCGCATGGATACTGATAAATATATCGGCACCAACTTCTTCGACCAATCCTAGTCTGGCAGCCAAATCTCGCCTCTGTCGTCCTTTGATTTGTGGATTATTGCACTGATCACTAAGGTCAGTATCCTGTTCCCGCGAAAGAACGACATGCAATCCGGCATCTTCGAGCACTGTCCGCAGTTCTACTGCTACTGCCAAATTGATATCCTTCTCGAGAAATCCGGCAATATTGGCGCCTGGGTCTATCCCGCCGTGCCCTGGGTCAATAATAATGGTTTTAACTTGATTTTGGTCAAGCCCAATTTGCAACGCTGCTATCAGAGGCATTAGCAAAAAGGCAGGCAGAAAAGCAAGCATAATCTTCCCTATGGTCAGACCTTTCATCGCATCACCTCCCCCCTTATAAGTATGCACGAAATGGTGCGAATAGAGCGTTTGATACTAACGTTAAAATAACAGTAATTACCATTCCTCCCCCGTCATAAATTTTTAGAAACAAGCCTGGGGAGGGAAATAATATGCCGAGAAAAAAGCCTGAACCTGCGGAGGATAATCTGGCAAAACTGATTAAAGAGTACTATAGCTTAGATATGCAGATCAAAGAATTGACTGACCGGAAAGAAGCTCTCAACAAAACTATTAAGCTGTCCATGAGAACCCGTGGAATTACCAAATTCAAGGCGGATGACTTAATAGCGTCATTTACTGTCCATATAAGAATCAAATATTATGAAGATCTCGCTGTCAAAAAACTGAAAAGCCTGGGCTTTACTCAGGCGGTTAAAGAAATAGTCGATGCCGACGCAGTAAAAAATCTAATTAAAACCGGCCAGATTTCCGCCGATATACTCAACAGCTATATGGAAAGCAAAGAGGTTGAAATCCTTACTATAAAGAAAGAGTGATATTTGCAGTTTCTGGCAACAATATCCTTCGTCGCATTCATGTTTGCTCACAATACTACGCACGAAGGAGAAACTATAATGCTTCATTCCTTGCTCATTACTCCCCAATGCTGGAAAAGTTGAATTCCAGCAAACATATAAAAAAAGCCGGGCTTTCCCCGGCTTTTTTAAAGCAGCATATATATTGCAACTAGAACTTTGTGTCACACTCGTCTTCACCTATAAAACAGAAAAGCAGCACGATAATAATGATAATGATAAACCAGGAATTGCCGCGGCCGCCACAACCGCCGAATCCGCCAAAGCCCATGAATAGTGCCTCCTCTTGCCTTTGATTCTCTAAGTAGAGTTATAGTATCTTACGCAAAAGCAAGAGAATTTGCTACTCCCGGTAAACAATATCCTGTTCTTCTAAATTGCTAAAATCTGTTGTTACGTTTAACATTATGGTAATCAGTAATTAAACGTCTATGGTGGAGACGAGGAGAATCGAACTCCTGACCCCCTGCTTGCAAGGCAGGTGCTCTCCCAGCTGAGCTACGCCCCCAAAAACAAAGAATATAAAGAGATATGAATTCTACTGAACCTGCGTGTTAATGAAACATTGTCAGTTCCCCAACTTAATGTTTCATCCCATGCTCATTGCAGGCCCTCAAAATCAAACAACGTAAGGCTGATTGATACTGCGATCATGCGTTCTATCGTGAATGATTTGTACTCTAAATAAATCTTAGTGACCGTCTCATTGAGCACTCTCGTTCACTGTACGGCGACCCGTCTATCCATCATACGCCAGTGTGCTTTGTTGAAGTTAGGAATTCAGCAGACCTGTCTCTTATACACAT
>JAOACF010000102.1 GCA_026417995.1 Negativicutes bacterium | reverse complement strand
CTGCCAGTACACCGTCTTTGTCACGCCAAATGATTTGGCCGCGGCCGAAAACAGTTGCGCCGACCTGCCCGTATTTGATGTGATGGCCACGCTCGGCAAGCGCCTCGGCAAGATGCGCGGGAAAGCCCGCTTCAACTTCCACCGTCTTGTCACCCGTCCAGTACCAGCGCGGCGCATCAAGCGCCGCCTGCGGATTGAGGTGGAAATCAATCGTATTCATAAGTACCTGAACATGGCCCTGTGGCTGGATGAACGCGCCCATAACGCCAAATGGCCCTACTGCCTCACCGTCCTTGGTCAAAAATCCGGGAATAATGGTGTGATAGGGCTTTTTGCCCGGCTCCAGACAGTTGTCATGACTGAGATCAAAACTAAAGTTGTGTCCCCGGTTATGCAGCGCAATACCGGTACCCGGGACTACGACACCGGAACCGAAGCCCATATAATTGCTTTGAATATAGGAAACCATATTACCCTGCCCGTCTGCGGCTGCGAGATAAACGGTACCATGGTCATCAGGCCTGCCGGGTTCAGGCAAAGACGCCTTCTCGGTTATGATCTGCCGGCGGCGGGCAGCATAAGCTTTATCCAGCAGGTCTTCCACCCGCACTTTCATCGCCCGCGGATCGGCAATATACTTTCGCCCGTCAGCAAAAGCCAACTTCATTGCTTCCAGTTGCCGGTGATAAGTATCCACCGTGTCCTTGTCCGTGAATTCAAAACCTTCAAGGATATTAAGCGCCAGCAGCGCAACAAGGCCATGCCCGTTGGGCGGCATCTCCCAGACATCATAGCTGCGGTAGTTGACCTTTATTGGATCAACCCACTCAGGGCGGAAAGCGGCAAGATCCTCCGCCGACAAATAGCCGCCGTGCATGGCAAGATGCCGCCCGATACGTTCAGCCAGCTCGCCGCGGTAAAATGCCTCCGCCCTTGTTTCGGCAATCAGTTGCAACGTTTTCGCATGATCAGGCGACCGCCAGACTTCCCCGGCCTCTGGTGGCCTGCCATGGGGAGCAAAGGTGTCAAACCACGCCTTAAATTCATCCCCTTGGCATTGGCCGTAGATGCCATAGGCATTGCGCCAAAGCCGGGCAATTAAAGGAGATACCGGATATCCGCTTTGCGCATATTCAATGGCAGGCGCCAATACTTCCGTTAACGGCAGGACGCCAAAGCGCCGTGAGAGCTCCGCCCAAGCGGCCGGTATGCCTGGGACGGTAATAGGCACTACGCCGAATTTGGGGATCTCGGAATACCCAGCTGCGCGCAGCGCTTCCAGCGACAGCCCATGCGGCGCAAAACCGCTGGCATTCAATCCATGCAGTTTGCCCTGAAACCAAACCAGGGCAAAGGCATCGCCGCCAATGCCGTTACTGGTAGGTTCCACTACTGCCAGGCAAGCCGCCGTAGCAATAGCCGCGTCCACGGCGTTGCCGCCCTTCTTGAGCATATCCAGCCCGGCCTGAGCTGCCAATGGTTGTGACGTCGCCACCATGCCCCGTTGGCCAAAAACGACATTGCGCCTGGAAGCATAGGGATAGTAGTGAGAACTATATTTCATGAACAGAAGGCCTCCTTAATCGAGCGCCTAATTCGTCCGGTGATTAAACTGCTCGCGAAAAACTGCCACAACCGGCGTGTAATACAGCAGGTAGGCAATAACCGCACCACCGGCGGAACTAACCAAAAAAGGAACAACATAGAAGAATGCGGCAGGCTGACTGCCGACAAAATACTTAACAAGCGGCGCGGCGACAAGGCCGCCGATAATGCCGGTGCCGATCACCTCGCCAACTACTGCGCCTAAAATGTGATTTGTTTTCCGGTACAAAATGCCGGAAAGCAAAGCGCCAATCATACTGCCGGGAAAAGCCAGGAATGAACCCGTGCCAAGCGCGTTACGCAGCACGGATGTAGCGAAAGCGGCGCTGACCGTATACCTCGTGCCTAAGAGCACCGCCAGCAGAATGTTGATAGCGTGCTGCACCGGGAAACACTTTGCAATCCCCACCGGAATATAGATGAGGTGAGCCGATAACACGCCAATAGCAATAAACAAGCCGGTAAAAACCATTTTTTTGGTTTTCATTTTATCGTCCTCCTTTCACTTCAGAAAATCTGATTGTACGCTCAAGCGTAGCCGCCGTCAATTGAAACACGGCATCGAACAAACGCATCCGGAAGGTTCCAATACCTTCATCCGGCTTTAGCGATGAGTGCGCTACCTCTGCCGCCACACCCAGTATCCCTAAACCGGCAACTGTCCCGGCAAACGGACTGGCACCGGCGCCGCAGCAGGACGCAACCAGGGACGCAGCCATACAGCCCGCACCGGTCATATGTGTCAGCCACGGGTGCCCGTTCTGCAGGCGGCAGACGCGATCACCATCTGCAATGACGTCTACCTGGCCGGTAACCGCAACTACGCAGCCAAGCTGCTGCGACAATGCAACGGCATTAGCTCCGGCATCGCCTCCTGTTTCTGTGGAATCTACCCCTTTGGCAATCACCGGTAAGCCAAGTATCGCTTTGACTTCTGACAGATTTCCCCGGATGACAGCCGGCGGAACCTCATGTACAAGCTGCTCAAAGGCAGCTTTGCGAAAAGCCGTTGCCCCTACCCCGACAGGATCAACGATGATGGGGATAGCCCGCTCCCGCGCTTTTTTCCCGGCAATGACCATCGCCGCAATGCTCCGCGGATTGGGCGTCCCTAAATTCAGCACCAGCGCCGACGAGCGCGCCGTCACCTCCGCAACCTCGTCCGGATCACCGGCCATTACCGGCGACGCTCCGATAGCTAAGGTTATATTCGCGCTGTCGTTTGCCGTAACATAGTTAGTTATATGATGAATTAACGGCGCGCTCTTTCTTACCGCCAGAGCGGCCTCGATAACTTCCTGCAATAAACCCATTTTTCAGTATACCTCCCAACGGCCATGTAAAGCGCCCCGGTTATCAGCATGACCGGAATGGTCGCACCTAATACCAGACCCAGCTTCAAGAACTGGTAATATAGAGCGACGCCGAGCGCCCAAACGGCTAGTGCGCCCCAGTTAATGAGCAGTTCGGGCTTAATTGTCCGGTTCTTCAATATGAAATAGTCAGTTAATAATACAGCGAACAGCGGTGCAAATACCGACCCAATGGCCAGCAGAAATACTTCGTATTGTTCCATGTCGGCAACAAGAGCCAGCACTGCGCCGAGAACCGTCATCAACAGAGCAACGTATTTCTCATTGGCTTTCGGCATGATATTGGTATAACTTACACCGGCGGAATAAGCATCCATAAAGGTTGTGGTCACGGTGGCAAGCACAATGATCCCTAAAGCCGCCAAGCCAAGATTGGCCGCCAGCATCATCGCAGCGGGATCGGCATTGCCGGCTGCGATAGCGGCGCCGAGACCGATGATGTACATCCAGCTGCTTCCGGCAAAATAACCAAGCCAGCTACCCCAGGCTGCGCCCCGGCTTGTTCGGGCAAACCGCGTATAATCGGCAATTAGCGGCAGCCATGACAACGGCATGACCACACTGAGTTCCACCCCTTCGCCAAACGACATGCCGGCTTCCGGCGCCTTTGCGAGCAGTCCGCCGTCTTTAAACACCACCGCGCTCAAGACCAATGTAAGCGCGAACAGCATCGCTACTGCCACTGCATTCAGTTTTTTCCAGCCGCTTTCCCTTCCCATCGCAATCCAGAGCATAATAAGACCGCTTACCGCCAGGCACCATAGGGTAAAATTATCAATTCCCCATACAATCTTCGTAATTTCATTAATGGACTTGCCGGCGGACATAATCATAACCGCTGTCCAGCCGACAAGCTGCAAAATGTTAAGGCCAGAGAACAATACCGATCCGTAAGCGCCGAAGGATATGCGCGTCGATTGAATTGCCGGCATCCGTTCCCGCGACCCAATAACGCCACCGAGAACCAGCAAGCAGCAGCCCATTACATGGCCGAGCACAATGGCGGCCACCCCTGCCGCAAAACCAAGCGGCGCTAAAAGCCCCCCGGCCAGAATCTCGGCTACCGAGACAGCCGCGCCGAACCACAAAAAGAAATAGTGGCTGAAGCGCATGGAATTTGGGTTAGTTATCATAGCATGATCCCCCTTGTTGGTATTCAGCCGGGTGGTCACGGGCAGCAGTGTAATGAAAAAAGCGCATCCGCGGGATGCGCTCAATCAGGCGTTTCTCGCCCTGCAGCTCTCCCTACGCTGGCATTACCCAGATCAGGTTCAAGGGTCATAGACTTACGGTCTATATCTCAGCCGGCCCCCCGGCCCCCCTAGCTAATTCCATGATACTTCCATATCCAAGAATTTTCAATAGCATTTAGCGATATCGGCAGTTGCCCAAAGCTACCGCTGCATACTGTCCGAATCTACTGCTATAATTTATCTGCTTTGGCATATATCCCTTAAACCGGATAATAATATGAGATGAATTATTTATCAGGTTCAAGGGGGTATATTGATGTCCAAAACTGAAGAAAACCTGGCGGCGGCCTTTGAGGGAGAATCCCAGGCCAACCGTAAATACTTGGCATATGCGCAGCAGGCCGAAGCCGAAGGTTATGCCCAAGTCGCCAAACTCTTTCGTGTAATCGCCGCTGCAGAAACCATCCATGCCCACACGCATTTCCGCAACAATGGCGGCATACGGTCGACAGCGGAAAACCTACAGGCCGCTATCAATGGTGAAACGTACGAATTTACCAAAATGTATCCGCCGTTTATTGAAAAAGCGGAAGAAGAAGGGCATACTGCCGCCACCCGCGGCTTCAAGCTGGCTAATGAAGCCGAGAAAGTGCACGCCGAATTATATACGAAGGCTTTTGCAAACCTGGGGAATAAAGAAGAATACCCCCTCTATCTGTGCACAATCTGCGGCCACGTCGCCGAACACGATGCCCCGGAAAAATGCCCGATCTGCGGCGCAAAATCGGCAGCTTATAAAAAATATTAACTTCGATAGAGTAAAGGGCAGAGAATTAATCTGCCCCCTCTCACACGGCTTTCCGACATTCATCCCCTTAAGTCTTCGTTATCCTGCAAGTTTTAAAATCCCGTAGCCTGTAAGACATCTGCCGGACATCTTTGGCGCCAGACAGGTGTCTTTAATTTTGCCGTGCCATTTTTTTCATTTGTTTAATCTTTCTCCGGCTCAGCATTACAGGCAACTTAAGAGCCTTGTCATTCCCGGCCTAAGCGTTGTCATTTTTGCCAATCCATCCACTCTTTCCATCGACACGGAGTATAGGCAAATCCATGTTGGTTACGACAACAATCTCACAAATTACTGTTTTGTGGCTTCTCCGTTAGATACCGTCTGACAACCTTTCAGCGGCCAGGACCAGCCGTCTTGCAGTAGGGTGCTGGACTTTGCCGAGCGCATCACTTTTTACTTCCTCTACGATGCGGCCATCGTGAATAAATGCTATTCTGTCTGCAATGCGCCGTACTGCTGCCAAGTCATGCGATATTATTAAAAAAGACGTTTTCATTGCTTCATGGATTTGACGAAGCATTTGTAATATTAGCCGTTGTACTACTACATCCAGACTGGATGTTGGCTCATCCAAGATAACGAATTTTGGCGCAAGCACCAATGCTCTTGCCAAGCTCACCCGCTGAGCCTGCCCGCCGCTGAGCCTCCCTGGTCTTTCCTTTAGGAGATCAGACGGCAGCTTAACCGCTTCCATAATTTCCCTAATGCGTTCTAGCCGGGCGTCGCTGTCCAACTGCGTTAAGTAACAGAGCGGTTCTTCAATGATATCTTTCACAGTCCACCGGGGATTTAACGCCTCGGACGAGTGCTGAAATACAATTTGTATCTGGCGATAAAATTTCTTTTTGTCTAGATAGTTTTCGTATGATACACCATCAAGATACAGCCTTCCATTATCCGGTCTGTCCAGCATCAAGGCAATATGGGCTAGGGTAGTTTTACCGCTGCCGCTCTCACCTACCAGCCCGACAATCTCTCTTTGCCCTACTGCCAATGAAAGACCGGACAGCACCATAAGCTGCCCGCTGCCAAACAGCTTGGTACGATATCTAAACTGTTTGCTAACATTTTGGGCCTGCCAAATCATCCATCTCACCTCAAAGGCTAAAACAAGCCACTCCTGATATTTCGTCACCTTTCCAGTTCGGCTGTCCCTGATAGCATGCACGTACTGCATACCGGCAGCGCTGAGCAAAGGCACATCCGCCATTAGACAGGGCTGGGCTTTGTTCGGCTAATTCAGGTTCACCTTCCTTTCCGAGAAGAAGCCGTGTGTAGGGGTGCTTCGGATTAGCAAACATCTCTTCCGGCGTATCTTTTTCCACGATACATCCGCCATACATCACGGCTAATCTATCAGCATACCGGCCAACAAGCGCTAAATCATGCGAGATAAATAAAACGCCCATATTACCCACTTTTTGCTGCGTACTGATTTCACTTAATAATTCCACCCGCAGACAGGCATCAACCGATGTAGTCGGTTCATCAGCCAGCAGCAGTGATGGTCTTAGCGCAATAGCCATAGCCAGCACTACCCGCTGGCACATGCCGCCACTGAGTTCGTGCGGATAAGCATGAAGAACTCTGTCAACGTTCCGGATGCGAACACAGTCCAGCATGTCAGCACTCATACGCCAAGCATCCTTTTTTCCAGCGCCAGCGCGCAGGCGGAAAACCTCAGAAAGCTGGGAGCCGATAGTGCGCACCGGATTGAGCGCAGCCACTGCCTGCTGTGGCACAAAGCCAATTTCCGCACCCCGCAGCTTTTCCATGTCAGTTCGACTTATCATCTCTAATGACTGGTTTTTATAAAGTATACTGCCGGAAAGACGACTTTCTGCAGGAAGAAGGCCAAGCACCGCTTTAGCCACTGTACTTTTCCCGCTGCCGCTTTCGCCGATTAGTCCCAGGAATTCGCCATGCTTGACAGAAAGATTTAACCGATCAACAGCCAGCACTGCTCGCTTTAAAGTATGATAATAAACCGTCAAATTGACAATCTGCAGCAAAGAATCACTGCTGGACATATGCTTTATCTAAGCCCCTATAAAGTTGCCAAGTGCCGACAGATACTTTGTAGCCCATAATATTTTTCTTCATGGCCACCATGTTGTTACGATGAAAGAGCACGATGACAGGCACTTGTTCGCTAATTACGCTTTGAATGCGATGATGCAGCGCAAAGCGCTCATTTGTATCGGCAGTAGCGAATAGTTGATCGATAGTTTTGGTTAATTCCGGAGTTCTAAAAACATTGTAAGTAGACTGCGGATGAAAATAGCCACGCCGATAATGGGAAGACGGTTCGTCATGAGGGATGAAAGACTGTCCAACCATGATAAGGTCATAGTTCTTATTTTTTAAAGAATCCATGAGAGCTGCATCCTCTAATGGAACCAACGACACCGCAATTCCTGCGGCTTTAAGATCGTTTTGAATTGCTCCCGCGAGCAGGCTGTCCTCCGCGTTCTTAGCACCATATACCAGTCTCAGGCGGAGTGCCGCACCCTCTTTTGTTCTAATCGCGTTAGCACCCATTTCACGCCAGCCCGCGTCGTCAAGTAATCCTTTTGCTTTTGCTAAATCATAAGGCAACACTGAATTCTGCGGCATGACAAATTTGCCATAGGCAGGAGAAAAAAAGGTCTGCCCTGGTTCGGCATTGTCGCCAAGCAGGCCGGGTATCATCTCCCGGATATTAAGGCTATGCCCGACAGCCTTTCTAACCGCTAAATCTTGTAATGCAGGGCTGTCAACATTGAGAAACATGATTTCCGAGGTCTGCCCCAATCTCTTATCGATTTTAATTTTATTATTCGTTGCTAAGCGTGAAGCCGCAGTTAACGTCTGCCGCAGGCTGATGATGTCAACCGATCCAGCCTCCAGGGCCATGGCCCGCGCATCAGGGTCGCGGATTACTTTGAATACCAGTTTTTCAACTTTCGGAGCGCCCCCCCAGTAGTTTGTGTTGCGACTGAGAACAAACTCCTGGTCTTTAACCCAAGTCTCCAAGCTGAAAGGCCCTGTCCCAATGGCTTTTACCACTTTGCCGCTGGCGTCAACTGCACCCGGACTTACAATTGAGATGAACGGAACAGCTAAATCAGAGGCAAACGTGAAGGACGGGCTCTTCATAATAAACTTAACAGTTACTTCATTTATCGTCTGAACCTCAGCTACATCCGTAAGCCACGCCTTACCTGCACCGTTTTTCAACCTGTCCATATTCTTTTTGACTATATCGGCGGTAAGCGGAGTACCATCATGAAAACTTACTCCCTTGCGTAGATAAAATGTCCACATTTTGCCGTCCGGGGTCATTTCCCAGCGCTCGGCCAGTCCCGGCGTCAATTTAAAATCTGCATCCAATTCAACAAGACAGTTGAAAATAAGGGTTCGGATAAAAGGAGACATATCTGTGCCCGGGTCGTAGCCCCCGAGATCTACGTTTTCACCAATAATGATTTGCTGTGCTGTTTCCGTCTTGCCGCCGCCACATCCGGCCATGATAGTACTGATTAGCAAAACAACTATAAGAAGAAGGCGCCCTTTCGTTCTCGCCATGCGCTACTTACCCCTTTCAACATCTTGCTCATTCCAAATTCGTTTCAGCGCATCACCAAATAATTGCAGCGCTAAGACAATGCCCATGATAGCTGCACCCGGCCAGATAATCAGATGGGATGCGATTTGCATATACGCTTTGCCATCGCTTAACATAGAACCCCACTCCGGCGCGGGAGGCTGCGCCCCCAGTCCCAGAAAAGATAAACCGGCAATACTTAATATAATCCGGCCGTAATCAAGCGTAGCAATTACAGCAATCGACGGAACAATGGCAGGCAGAATATGCCTACGTAAAATGGCAACCGGATCTGCCCCCGCTGTTTGGGCCGCATACACAAAAGTTCTTTCCCGCCAGCTAAGCGTCATATTGCGGACAATACGGGCATAGCCAGCCCAATGAACCAAGCTAAGTGCTAACACAGCATTTTCCAGACCTGGCCCCAGTAGCCCGGCAATAGCCAAAGCCAGTATCAAACCCGGAAAAGCCATAACACCATCTAACGCTCTTTGAATGATGAAGTCGCAGCGTCCCCCCAAAAAACCTGCGAAGAGACCAACCAATGTACCTATTACCAGTGTAGCGCTTAACACCGCCCCGGCAGATAATAGCGTATTCCGCGCACCCAATAGTAGCCTTGAATAAAGACAACGCCCCAGTTGGTCAGTTCCTAAATGGTATTCTGCTGAAGGCGGTTTAAGCCGATTGGCAATATTAGCCTGCAGCGGGTCATGGGGCGCCAGGAAGGGAGCGAATAGCGCCACCCCGGCATAAAGTATAAGTAAACACAAGCTGCAGTATAGCAGGACGTGCGTCTGCCGGCACACAGGTCTTGCCTTATCCCAAGCCTGCATAAAACCATCAGATTGACAACTCATAATCTACGCTCACCCCCAAGACGTACCCGAGGATCCAACCAGGCGCAAAAAAGATCCGTAATCATATTCACAATGGTATACAAAATAGCCATGGCCAGAATATAGCCTTGAATAACCGGATAATCCCGGTTAAAAATCGCGTCAATTACCATTTTTCCCAGCCCCGGCCAGGCAAAAATACTTTCAATGATGACTGCGCCACCAAGCATATGCCCAAAAGTATTGCCTATCGAAGTAGCAACCGGAAGCAAACTGGGCCGTAAAGCATGATAGATCATCACC
>JAOACF010000101.1 GCA_026417995.1 Negativicutes bacterium | reverse complement strand
GTGTTGGGGGATACTTTATAAACACCGGGTTTATTTACCGCGCCGCTGATATAAACTACTGCTTCGCCGCTGCCGGAAGCAGCGGTGGCCTGCTGCGCGGTCATGGGTGCGCCGGTTGTAGCGATATCGGTAACCGAAGTTTTCTGCCAATAGCTGAAAAAGCTAATAGCACCAATCGCGGCCACAACCGCGATTAACAGCAGCAGTTTTCTACGCTGTGCATCCATCAAAAGCCCTCCTTTGGGCAAACTTTTAGATTAATTCGTCAATTTACCGTATTTTACCTTTTTATTTTCTTACAAAGATGCCCCGGCAAACATTCTTGCCGGGGCATCTTTTACTTCACAACTATATTAATAAGTTTTTGCGGTACGGAAATAACTTTAACAATCTGTTTGCCGCTTATCAAAGCTTGCACTTTATCCTGAGCCAGCGCCAGTTTTTCCAGTTCATCCGCAGTCAGTCCAACCAGCACCACAATTTTGTCACGAACCTTGCCGTTCACCTGAAGGGCAATTTCTACTTCTTCCAGTTTAATTGCCTCAGAATCATATGTTGGCCAACTCTGCTTGTGAATACTGCCTTCGGCCAAGGTGTTGTGCCATAGCTCTTCGGCAATGTGCGGCGCAAACGGAGCCATGAGGCGAAGCAGTCCGGATATTGCCTCACGCATCAGCGCGGGATTGCCTTCGCGGCCATGCTCACGGAATGCGTACAGAGCGTTGACCAGCTCCATGATGGCGCTGATTGCGGTGTTAAAGTTAAACCGTTCTTCGATATCTTCGGTAACTTTCTTGATCGTATAGTGCAGCGCTCGCCGCAGTTCTTTTTCTTCTTTGGTAAGAGCGCTTGGATCGTAGGAGGCATCTGCCGTCGCCATTTGCGGGGCAAAATGGGCGACAATCCGCCATAAGCGGCCCAAAAAGCGGAACGCTCCCTCCACGCCTTGATCGCTCCATTCCAGGTCTCGTTCAGGCGGCGCAGCAAACAAGATGAACATACGGGCGGTATCGGCGCCATATTTTTGGACAATTTCTTCCGGCGAGACTACATTGCCTTTGGACTTAGACATCTTGGCACCGTCCTTGATAACCATGCCCTGGGTAAGCAAATTCTTAAACGGTTCGTTAACATTGATTAAACCCGCGTCCTTGAGCACCTTGGTAAAAAAACGGGAGTACAAAAGGTGCAAAATGGCGTGCTCGATGCCGCCAATATACTGATCCACCGGCATCCAATAATTAGCCTTGGCCGTGTCGAACGGTTCAGTCGTGCTGTGCGGGCTGGTATAACGGAAATAATACCAGGAAGAGCAAATGAATGTGTCCATCGTATCGGTTTCACGCCGCGCCTTAGCTCCGCACTTGGGACATTCACAATTTACAAATTCTTGAACTTCGGCCAATGGCGAAACCGCACCGGCGTCGAAACGGACGTTTTCCGGCAACATAACCGGTAGGTCCGCCTGCGGCACAGGCACAATGCCACAGTGCTGGCAGTAAATAACCGGTATGGGGGCGCCCCAATAACGCTGGCGGGAAATCAGCCAATCGCGCAACCGGTAATTAATCCGTCGCTTCCCTAAGCCTTCAGCTTCCAGCCAGTCCACAATCGCTTTCTTGCCGGCTTCGTTGTCCATCCCGGTAAAGCGTCCGGAATTAACCATAATCCCAGGGCCGTCATAGGCGCCGGTCATCGCAGCCAAGTCAAGCTTGGCATCGCGAGGTTCGATAACAATTCTCTTATCTAGGCCGTATTTGGTAGCAAACTGCCAGTCACGTTCATCATGCGCCGGAACGCCCATAACCGCCCCGGTACCATATTCCATCAGTACATAGTTGGCAACCCAGATTGGAATTTGCTCGCCATTAAAAGGGTTAACGGCATAAGCACCGGTAAATAATCCAATCTTCTCCGTTTCAGTTGACGTTCGGTTGATTTCGCTTAAATTGCGGATACTGGCGACAAACTCCCGCACGGCCGCTTCATTTTCCTTGCCGGCGATTAGCTTGTCCACGAGCGGATGTTCAGGTGCCAATACCACATAGGTCACGCCAAAAGCAGTGTCATGACGCGTGGTATATACGGAAATTTTATCGCCGGTTTCCGGCACGTCAAAACTGAATTCAGCGCCTTCACTGCGGCCAATCCAATTCTCCTGCATGACCTTGACGCGTTCCGGCCAGCCTTTGAGCTCGCCAATATCCGCCAATAGCCGGTCAGCATAGTCAGTAATCCGCAAAAACCACTGCTCAAGTTCTTTCTTGACAACTGCCGAATCACAGCGCCAGCAGCGGCCATCCACAACCTGCTCGTTGGCAAGCACGGTATTGCAGTCTTCGCACCAGTTTACGGCTGCCTTTTTCTTGTAGGCCAATCCTCGTTCATAAAATAAAAGGAACAACCACTGCGTCCACCGGTAATAGTCGGGAGCGCAGGTAGTAACCTCGCGATCCCAATCGTAGCTGAACCCCATTTCCTGCTGTTGCCGCCGCATGTTGGCGATATTCTCGGCAGTCCAGTGTGCAGGATGAATGCCATGCTTGATTGCGGCGTTTTCGGCCGGCATGCCGAACGCGTCCCATCCCATCGGGTGCAGCACATTGTAACCCTGCATCGCCTTAAAACGGGCGACGACGTCGCCAATGGAGTAGTTGCGAACATGTCCCATATGTAAGTTGCCGGATGGATACGGAAACATTTCCAGCACATAGTATTCAGGCCGCTGGCGATTTACCTCAGTTCGGTAGGCATTTTGCTCCGCCCAGATTTTTTGCCATTTCGCTTCAATTTCACGGGGATTGTACTTTTCGTTCATAATTACCTCCAATGATCAAGCTGGGAGTGCGAAAAAAGCCATTAAAAACGCCCCATGGCTTACGCCAGGGGCGAGAAGTCCCGCGGTACCACCCTGCTTAATAGCCAACAGGCTATCATCTTTAAGCCGGATAACGCAGGCTACGCGACAGCGCTATCAATACTGCTCCTCCGCAGTGAGTTCACCCTCTTTCCGGGCCGGCTCGCATCAACCGCCGACTTTCTGTACCGAAACTGAGGCCTACTACTCTGCTTCATCGGATTTTCAATACCAGTATATAGTAAATTTATTATAAGCAGTCCGTTGCCAAAAGTCAACTTGTTACATGGTGCTGTGCATACCGACTGTGACTTCAGCTCAGGGTTGTTCTAAAATTTGAACTGTCAGGCATATAGTGTTGAAGTAGGAGGTGTGTTATGTATAAATTAGTAATCGGCAATGTCAAAGTGACGGTTGCGGACGACAATATTGAGCGTAATGACGCAATTTTAGCGGCCAAGAAGGCTATCGCCGCAGCAGGCAGACAGGGCAAAATCTTAAGCCAGGTAACTATCAGACAGGGGGTAGCCGATCTCGAAGTCGAAGTCACCGAGAAAACCGGCGCCAAAGCGGTAAGAAAAACGATTAAACAAAGTATGGCTGACAACATTCGCGCATCTGTCCGCGAAAAGCTTTACCCGGCCTCTCCCTACGCGCAAAAAGACCTGTGGGTGGACAGCGATACCGGACAGGAGTGGCGGGGCGCCGAAGTCGACACCGCCCGCAGCGAAATTATGGCTAAATTTGAAGAATGGCTTAAAACGCTATAAGGTACAGCGGCGGCGCACTTCCGCCGTTTTATTTTGCTTTCTGTACCGTCTGCGATATAATGAGTGTTGGACATACTCAATAATCCATGCTCCGGAGAGTAGCAACAAGTTCTTCTAGCACTTCGCCCACCGAACCTTTAATTGACAAGCACGCCTGGGCGTCAAAATCGGTTTTCTCCCGGTTGATGATTGCAAATCTGCCAACGCGCAGCGGAATCTCCGCCGCCGGAAACACCGTAAGACTTGTCCCGATAACTAGCGCGAAATCGGCGCGAAAAGCTTCTTCCCGCGCCCATGTGTAGTCCGGCGCTATTTTATCGCCAAACAACACCACGCCAGGCCTCAGAACCGCTTGGCAGCAACCGGACAGCGGAATAGCGGATTGCTCCAGCAATTCTTCCAGCAACGCATGCGGATATTCCTTTTTACATTTTAAACAGAAACAGCGCTGCAGATTGCCGTGCACTTCAAAAACCCGCCGCGATCCTGCCCGTTGATGCAAGCCGTCGATGTTCTGCGTAACGACTGAACGGACGATTCTCAGCTTGCTGAGTTCAGCCACCAGATAATGCCCCGGGTTCGGCTCTTTCCCTTTTACCGCTTTGACAATTTCACGGTAATAATGAAAGAACTGCGCCGGATCGGTCCGTAGCCCCTGTGCTGATAAAATTGCCGGATCCATCCTGTTCCATAAACCATCCGCACTGCGAAAATCGGGTATGCCGCTGTCTGTGGACATGCCGGCCCCGGTAAAAGCCAGTACATAATTAGACTTGGCTAATATGGCAGCTAATTGCTGAACACTCATATGGCTCCCTCCTTAATCACTAACATTTCCCCACGAAAGGAACGGCTATGAAAATATTTGCAATCGCCGATACCCATCTTTCGGGCAACCCCCCCGCCAAACCGATGGATATCTTCGGCAGTCATTGGCATAATCATTGGAACAAAATAAAAAATGACTGGCTGGCCACTGTTGCTAACGAGGATACCGT
Source organism: Negativicutes bacterium (assembly GCA_026417995.1). Classification (GTDB taxonomy): domain Bacteria; phylum Bacillota; class Negativicutes; order Sporomusales; family JAOACF01; genus JAOACF01. Next base: position 5,297 of record JAOACF010000101.1, on the reverse strand, counting down.
ACTGTTGCCCGGCGATATTTCCTGGGCCATGAAACTTGAAGACGCGCTAAATGATTTAAGAGAAATTATTGCCCTGCCAGGACGGAAGATTCTTGTGCGCGGCAATCACGACTACTGGTGGCAGACAGTTAGCAAAATGAACAAAGCGGTTGATGGCGCGCTTACGTTTCTCCATAACAACTTCACTCCCGTTGGCAAATACGCCGTTTGCGGCAGCCGGGGCTGGGTCTGTCCGGATGACCCTCACTTTACGCCGGAGGACGCTCCCATTTACCGCCGCGAAATCGAACGGACGCGAACCTCGCTGGAAACTGCGCGTAAAGCAGGATTTACGCGCATTATTCTGATGTTGCATTATCCGCCGCTTTACGCACCTGACCGCCCAAGCGGGTTTACTGAGCTGTTTGCTGAATACAACGTAGAGATATGCGTTTACGGCCACCTGCACAGTGAAGCCATTAAGCAAGCGCCTGTGGGCATGATCAACGGTACGTTATGTCATCTGGTTTCTTGCGATGCGCTTGACTTTAAACTCAAACCTATTATTTGACATGTTGCTGGGATATCCTATAATGAAATTAGCCCCCACCCTATGGGAAGGAGTGAGAAAGCATGGCCCACAACCCTGAAGTTCAGACCGAAGTGTTGAATCGTCTGCGGAATATTAAAGGTCATATTGCCGGAATTGAACGCATGGTAGAAGAGCAGCAGTCTTGCAGCAGCATACTTGTCCAGCTGTCGGCAATTCGCGCTTCTATTGAGAAAGTCGGCATCTACCTGCTGGAAAACAATGCAGTCGAATGCTTACTGGGTGAGTTCGACCAAAAACCCCAAGATAAGAAAAAGGTCGAAGAAGTTGTAAAACAGATGATTACATTTTTGAAATAGGCGAAAACCACCCCTTGGGTGGTTTTCGTTTAAAATAATCCCCAGATATATCCCAAACCCTTGCTCATCAAGTCAAAATAAACAACCACGCCGACCAGCATTAACACATAACCGGCCATTTTATGAATTGCCGGCAGCCACTTATACAACCCTTTGATCTGCGTAAGGTAACGGTTACATACAAGTGCGATCACTAAAAACGGTACGGAAAAGCCCATAGCGTATACGAATAGCAAGAATGCCCCCTGCATCATGGTAGCTGTCGTGCCGGCATAGATTAAGATCGAGGCTAGAATTGGTCCGGTACAGGGCGTCCACCCTGCAGTAAAAGCGATTCCCAGCAAAAATGCGCCAACCGGCCCCTGAAAAGTGAATTTATATAGCGGACGGTACTCGCGCTCCAGCGCGCCGATTTTTAAAAATCCGGCAAGCTGAAGACCCATGATGAACATAAACACCGCCCCGGCTTTGCGGATGACGCTTTGATAGTCGAAAAAGAATTGCCCAAACAAGGATGCAGTTGCCCCCATAGCCATAAAAATGAAGGTAAAGCCGGTCAAAAAAGCCAAACTGTTGATTAAGAAGGCAGTGTGTCCGGTCTTATATGGGTCAGATCCGGCCAGCAGCGCCGCGTATGTAGGCATCATCGGCAGCACGCAGGGAGACAGAAATGAGCCGATGCCGGCCACAAATGCGGTCAGCAAGGTCACGTTAGCAGTGTCCACATTGCCCCCTCCTATAATCCATTAATAACGCCTTCCAGTTCACTGAGCGTTACGGTTCCTGACTTGCGGTATCTAATAACGCCTTGCTTGTCAGTTATAATTGTCGTCGGAATGGCACTTACCCGAAAAGTTCGGGCGACTTCGCCCTCTTTGTCAAGTAGCACCGGCATGGTGAAATTTTGCTGTTTCATAAAATCCCCCACCTTGTCGGCAGGTTCCTGAATGTTGACAGCATAAAAATTAACCTTCGCTGCATGCTTGCGGGCGAACTCATTAAGTTCCGGCATCTCGGCGCGGCAGGGAGGACACCAGGTGGCCCAAAAGTTGACCACTGTAATCTTGCCGGGAGCGCCAACGCTTATTTGCTTGCCGTCGAGCGCAGCTAGCTTAAATTCAGGCATACGATTATCGACGAGCACCCCGGTTGCTGTCTTCGCAGACTTATCACCGGAAGGAGAAACGTCCGGATTCGACGGGCGGAGGAACCATCCTGCGGCAATGGCAATTATGACCACTGCCAGGATATACGTCCAACGTTTACTCACTGCCACCACTTCCTCTGCTGCTTTAATAACTATTCCGTTCAGGCGAATTCCATTACAGACATTGGGTTTATCTTACTATTCTGCTATACTATTATAAGATATTCTGGAGGAGGCGTCTATGCACCAATACCTATTCTTTATCGGAGACTTTCCTGTACGCGCCTACGGGCTAATTCTGAGTTTAAGCATTATTTTGGCGACCGCTACCGCCTACTTTTTGGCCAAACAGGACGGACGCTGGCACCACCATGTGCCGGACATGGGCATCTACTGCGGCCTGGCCGGCATTGTAGGCGCAAGGCTGTGGGATGTGTTTTTCTTTGATTGGGACTATTATCAGCATCATTTGCTGGAAATTCCCTTTGTCTGGCAGGGCGGCATGGCTATTCAAGGCGGCGTTATCGCCGGCGCCATTGTCGGCTATCTTTATACCAAGCGTTATAATATTGATACCTGGGCCTTCGCCGATATTGTCGCCGCGCCAGCAGTCATTATGGGGCAGGCAATCGGCCGCATGGCCAATTTGCTGAACGGCGATGCTTTCGGCAACCCGACCGGCGGCAATTTTGGCATCATCTACCCGCCTTCCACTCTGGCTTATCAGGTTTATGGCAATCAACCGCTGTGGCCGGCCGAGGTTTGGGAAGGCCAAATTGATGTCATCATTTTTGTTCTTTTGCTGCTGTTCCGCACGACTAACCATGCCAAAGGACAAGTTTTTATTTTGTACGCCGTCCTCTATTCCACTGCACGATTTTTCCTGGAATATCTGCGCGGCGATTACGGCACACTGCTGTTTGGTCTTAAATCTGCGCAACTGACCAGCCTTGCTGTAATCCTAACCGGCATCCTTCTCTTTATATGGTGTGAAAAAAAGGGCGAACGGATTAGTGACCCGCCTAAGGCACCACCGGTGAAACTGAAGAAAAAAACCTAACCGCATGGTTAGGTTTTTTTACTGTCAATATGTTAGATTAGTATGCGGCGATCATTTCGATCTCGACCAGCGCATTGCGCGGCAGCTTGGCAACCTGGACGGTTGAACGCGCGGGTGGATCAGTCTCCAGGTATTCAGCGTAAACCTTGTTCATAGCCGCAAAATCATTCATATCCTGGAGAAATACTGTTGTCTTAACGGCATTGGCGAAAGTCAGCCCTTCTTTCGCCAGGATAGCCTTGAGATTACTCAATACCTGACGGGTCTGCACCTCAACGCCGCCGTACACAATTTCCCCGGTTACCGGGTCAATCGGTATCTGCCCGGAAATGAACAAAAAACCGTTGGCCTTTACAGCCTGCGAATAAGGTCCTATCGCCTGCGGGGCCTCACTCGTGCTAATGATTGTCTTCATAAACGCGCCTCCTGTTTTATTACTTTCCGGTTTTACTTCTTCTGCATAAACGCCTTAATTCCTTCACAGACGTTCAAGTGCTAAAAACAGCCCATAGAGCAAAGCGGACGGTCGCGGCGGACATCCGGGCACATAAATATCTATAGGCACAATGGCTTCGACACCGCCGCGAATGGCGTATGTGGATCCGAATGTTTTGCCACTCCCGGCGCACGCGCCCACCGCCATTACCAGTTTGGGAGCAGGCGTGGCTTCGTACGTCATTTTCAGCGCCTGCGTTAAGTTACGGGTAACCGTACCGGTTACCATCAACATATCAGCGTGACGCGGCGATGCGACAAAGTCAATCCCATACTGCTGCAGGTCATAAATTGGATTATTGAGAGCGGTCATTTCAAAGTCGCAAGCATTGCAGGAGCCAGCATCCACGTGCCGAATATTGAGCGACCGGCCCAGCACGCTTCTGATCCGTTTTTTTAGCTCCGCACCGGCAAGCGGCGCCAGACTGCCTTCCAGTCCCGCCAGCTTATAGTTACCGGTATGCTGCAGGTGCCCGTATTCGCATATCTCTACACAGCGCCCGCAAAACAGACACGCCTTATGTGCGATGGTCAACTGCCCGTCGGTAACGGCAAGAGCACGACTGGGGCACACGTCTACGCAGCGACTGCATTCGCCGCAGTTGCCGGTCTTAGTAACTTCACCCCGAAACCGGTCGGGCACGGAACACTCATCATAAGTTTCCGTTACAGTCCCTGTCATCATTATTTTACGCAGCAGGTTTAGCATAGTATAGCCGCCTCCTACCTGTCTTTAGCGATCCAAACAAGCATAGCAAAGCTCGAAGCTCTTATTAATGAGCGGAAAATCAGGAATAATATTGCCCGGAGCGGCCAGGGCCACAGCCGGCCAATTGGGGTATGACGCGGAACGCAGGAAACAGCGGTACAGGGTATTGTCTTCCCCGGCCATCAGCCAGATGAGATTGCCTCCCCGCGGCGACTCACTCCAACTGAGCGCAGTCTGCCGCGGCGCAAGCGGCGCCAGTTCAGCCGCAAGCGCACTCTGGGGAAGACCGCCTAGTACCTGTTCAATCAGCCCTATCGATTGGATGGCTTCGTCCGCCCTTACCCATAACCTTGCCGCGACGTCTCCGCTCTGATAAACCGGCACTTTGAACTTTAGTTCGGAATAGGCCGCATAAGGATAATCCCGGCGGAGATCCGTGTCAACGCCTGATGCCCTGGCAGCCACGCCTACGATCGCCAGATCAAGCGCTGCTTGCCGCGGCACAATGCCTGTTGTGTTTACCCGGTCCAGAAAGGCATCGTTGTCGGTTAACAGATCAAGCACCTCGAGAAAATCATTCCTGATTTTGGACAATGTTGACGCTATCTCGCGGGCAAGAGCGGCGGTGATGTCCGTCCGCACGCCCCCCGGCTTGATGATGCCGCGAAGGAAGCGATTGCCGGCCAGGTCTTCATTGAGGCGCATAAGCTGCTCCTTGAGCCGCCCGCCGTGGCTTATCCCGGGAGCAAAGCCAAGCCCGGCGCACAAATTGCCGATATCGCCGACGTGATTATACAAACGTTCCAGCTCCGCTGCCAATACTCTAAGATACTGGGCCCGGCGTGGAACATTCGTTCCCGCCAAAGCTTCAACCGCCTGAGCATATGATAACGCATGCGCTACGGTACAAGCGCCGCAGATACGCTCGATCCGGTAAAAAGCCTCCTCCGGCTGTAAGCCTTCTACAGATTTTTCAATTCCACGGTGAGTGAAGAACA